>JAUNBY010000556.1 GCA_030526935.1 Clostridia bacterium | reverse complement strand
AGCGCCGAGTATGCGGTCTCATACAAGAAATTGCGCTCCATACGGAAATTCGCGAAAATGCACCGCGGCGAGGATCTCAACGCCGTTTCAGCGCGACAGGATGACGATGATGAATAGGTGTCGGACATATTGGCGATGAGGAACGAATAAGAGAATATGCCGGAAAGGATTATTAAACAAACTAAAAAAAGCTTGTCGATTATTCGTTTCGGTGTATAATAGTCAACGTACCAAAGCACAAAATAAACGGGAGGTATTCAATTATGAAGCGGTTTTTAGCTACTCTGATGGTACTCGTCCTGGCAATGGGATGCATGAATTTTGCATTCGCCGACGCCGACAACTACAACCTGACCCTGACCGCGAACAAGGACGGCGATACGCTCGTAGTCGAAGTTTACAACGGCAACAGCTTTCAGGTGAATAACCTGACTGTCGAAGCCGAGGGCAACGTCTGGGAAATCGCCTCCATCGCCGCCGGCGAGACATGGAACAGCGAAACCTCCGAACCCGGCACGCCCGTTCAGGATTTCGTCCCCGTGGGATGGTATAACGGCAAGCTCAACGACAATCCCGGCTACGACAACCACTGCGCCGTAGTAGCCGACGAAGAGGCGGATTGGAGCAAGGTAGTCACCGCGCAGAGCAACGGCATCACCGTGACCGCCAGCTTCGAGGCTCTTGGCCCGCGCATGATGTTCGTCGGCAACAGCCAGACCTACTATTTCTCCAGCGCGCCCTATTTCTTCCGCGAACTGGCTCAGATGGGAGGATGGAACGCGCAGGTCGCCTACAGTCTGTTCGGCGGTTCCACCTTCGCCATGATCGCCGGCATGACGACCATGAACGTCGCCGCCTGGCCGGGCGCTGACAGCGTACAGCCCGTCGAGAGCTTCCAGATCGTCAAAAACGCCAATGATTACTATGACTTCATCAGCTTCCACGCCCTCACGGACGAGCCCATCCGCGCCGTGGACGGCGAATTGACCATGTTCGACGATTTCATGGATGCCGCGAAGATACTTGACATCCAGACCAGAGCGCGCGGCGCGAAGACGCTGTTCATGGCCACCTGGGGCTACCGCAACGGCTATATCAACGACTCCACCTATCTTCCGGACACCAATGACCCCGTTGGAACCATATACGAATTCGACAAGGATGGCGACGGCGTAAAAGAAAGCGCTATGGCCAAGACCATGACGCGCACAGAGATGGAAGCCGCGCTGCGCAACGGTTATCAGCAGGCCGCCGACTCGGTGGGCGCGGATATCGTGCCCGTTGGCGAAGCGTCCGAATACGTCAGCGCCAATTATCCCGATCTGGTCATGTATTACAGCGATCAGAAGCATCCCACCAACCTGCACGACTATCTGACGGCTTGCGTGTACTATGCCAAGCTGTTCAACGAGTCGCCCGTAGGCCTCGGAATACCTCCCGTATTCCCGGCTACAGCCGATCCGGAATTGGGCGGCGAGATAACCGAAGAAGACGCCCTTATCATACAGCAGGTCGCCGCCATGATCGTCCTGGGCGAATAATATCGCGCGACGATCGCTAAACGCGCCTAACGGCACGACGCCGCAGGACGGGATATTCCCGCCCTGCGTTTTTTAAAGTCAATTGACATTGCGCCGCAGGCGCGGTATAATGGCATCGCAAGTTTACGAATGAAGAATGAAGGGTGTAGCAAATGGACATAACGCTTTCGCTATCCGTGGTAATGCCGCTGTGCGTGTACATGGCGG
>JAUNBY010000555.1 GCA_030526935.1 Clostridia bacterium | reverse complement strand
AACCGGACGACGAGATACTGACAGGCGACGAGGGAAGGTTATACGAGCGATTCTCTATGGAGCTTGAATTCGCGGGGGCGGTAAAGGTCGCCCTTGGCAAAGACGGCCTCTCGGACGACATGCTTCCACGCTTCAGAGCCGCCGGTCGCGCCGCCGCCCGGGCGAACGTACCCGTTGTAATGCACACGGAATTCGGCATCGGAGCCGTGAATGCCGTCGATCTTCTCGAAAAGCTCGGCCTCTCGCCCGGCAAAGTATTCGTCTGCCACGTCGACCGGCAGGCGGACGATTACCGGCCTCACGAGGAAATCGCGCGCACCGGGGCTTTACTCGAATACGACACCATAGCCCGGCATAAATACCACGACGACGAAAGCGAGTCGACCCTTATAAGGCACATGCTTTCTAGGGGATACAAACTCGCTTTGTCGCTTGACACGACGTCCCTGCGCATGAAAAGTTATTCGGGAAATATCGGCCTTAGATATATAATCGAAACATTCATACCGCACTTGCGCAAAAGCGGAGTTTCGCAGGTTGAAATAGACGCCATGACGAGGATAAACCCCGCGAGCGCGTTTATATGAACGCGGATTCCGCGAGCGCTTTTTAGGAAGAGGAGAGATATTTATGGTCAAGCTGCCACAGCCGGCCGCGACGCCGACTATGTATTTTATCGGAGTGACGACTACACAGTCGTCTATAATGCGCATATTCCCCATATGGGCCGAAGCGCTCGGCATAGACGGCGTGATAAAGGGTATAGATATATCCATACACGCTCCCGCCGAGGATTACCGCGCGGTGGTCGATTTCATCAAAAACGATCCCCTGTCCGCGGGGGCGCTCGTCACGACGCATAAGATCGATCTGTACAACGCCTGCAAGGACATGTTCGAATACATCGATCCCTACGCGTCGATGTTCGGCGAATTGTCGTCCATCTCCAAACAGGACGGAATGCTCTGCGCGCACGCGAAGGACCCCATATCGAGCGGCCTCGCGCTCGACGCGTTTATCCCCGCGGGGCACTGGCAAAGGCATCCCAAGGCGCAGGTATGCGTGCTCGGAGCGGGCGGCTCCGCATTGGCCATAAGCGCTTATCTGGCGAACGAGAAGCATCTGGACGACATTCCCGCCCGCATAAATCTCGACAACCGCTCTTATCCGCGTCTGGCGGAAGCCGTGAGGATTCTGGCGGACTCGCGCGTTCCCATGAGCTTTCACCTTTGCCCGACCCCCGAGATGAACGACGAGATAGTCATGTCGCTTCCGGAAGGGTCGCTTGTCGTCAACGCCACGGGGCTTGGCAAGGACAGGCCGGGTTCCCCTCTGACGGATTCGTGCGTGTTTCCGAAAAACGGCCTGGTATGGGAGCTTAACTATCGCGGCTCCCTCGAGTTCATGCATCAGGCGCAAAGCCAGAAAGACAGCCGCAACCTTATTATCGAGGACGGCTGGACGTATTTCATACACGGCTGGACGCAGGTCATAGCCGAGGTTTTCCACACCGACATAACCGGCGAACGCCTAGCTCTCTGCGATCGCCTCGCGAGAGCGTAGGGAGCGCCTGTTTCGCGCAAAATTCAGCCCGCGCGCTTAAACGACGTTATATGAACAGGGGCGCGTCGCGTTCCCGGAATCATCAGGAGGAAATATGCCGGACAAAATTCTTATAACCCCGCGCTCATATGGCAAGGGGCACCCCGAGCTTTTTGAAATGCTCAGGAGCGAAGGCTTTGACATAACGCT
>JAUNBY010000554.1 GCA_030526935.1 Clostridia bacterium | reverse complement strand
GGGCACGTCACGCTGGGCGTCTCCCGCGCGGCGGCGGAACGTTTTCCCACCGCGCCGCATTGTCCCTTCGCCGCGGTCCCGCCCGGCGACGAATCCGCCCTCTGGTATCGGGAGCCGCCCGTCTGTACCGTGACCTATATGGAGCGCACCAGTTCCGGCGGCATGCGCCAGCCTCGCTTCAAGGGCTTCCGGGAGGACGTTCCGCGCTGATTTATCCGTTTCCGCCCTCCCGCAGCCTGCTGTTCAACTGTTCGATGCGTTTTTTCATCGCCGCGTACTGCGAAAGCCAGATCACCAGATAAATGCCGAAGAAGATGCCAAAGTAACCAAGAATCCCCGCGAGTCCGCGCTCCATCCAGCGCATAAAGTACGCCACCGGGAACGTCGCCAGCGAACAGACGGCCAGATGCGTCGCCGTCTGCCGGAGGATGCTCCAGTGCTCCACTTCCCAAATGAGGCTCGCACCCGCCCATGCCGCCCCGTAGACCAGCGAGCAGACCGCCTGCAAAAGCACCGCGTTCATTTCCGTTCCGCAGTCTTCGATCAGTTCCGGCACAACCGCGTAGTAATTGCCGTCTCCCACGATCAGCGAAATGACGATGGTAATCATCGTACTGATTGCAATCCCCAAAGGAGCGCCCATCAGGCAGCGCAAGATCAGCTTTCTTTTCATGTCCATCACCTCATATCCCCAATGTCTGTTTGATCCTGGCCACATATCGCCGGGAAACATACGCCGCCGTGCCGTTGTCCAGGCAGACGCAAATCGTACCCGCGAAGCTCAAGTCGAAGCTCCTGACCCGCTTCAGGTGAATGATCTCCGAATTGGAGATGCGCACAAACGCCCTTTTGTCCAGCCGTTCCTCCAGTTCGTATAAGCGCAGGCGAACCAAGTATTCGCCCCGATCCGTGACGGCGTATACCTTTCCGCCCGCCGCGTATACCCGGATCAACTCCGCCTGATCCAGCAAAACCGCCGTGCCGTCCCGAAACCCGGCGATCCCCCGCGGTATCTCTCCGGAAAGCCGCTTCATCAGCGCCGCGATCTCCTCCGTCATCCTGTCGGTTCGGATGATGAGCTTCGGCTCCTTTTGCGCTTCGTCGATCTGAATTTCGATTTGCATTCCCGCACCTCCCCTCCGCGTTCCCAGTATAGCAAAATCGCCAGCTGGCATCTACCATCTGGCGATATTCGGTCGTTTTCGGGGCATAAGTGGTTTCTGCGCTTAGCCCGCGCTATTCTCTTTTCCGCATCCGGTTGAGAAGCGTTCGGGCTTCATCCACAGCCGCCCGAATATCATCGCTGTCGTAGGGCTTCGTAATGTAATAATTCGCGACTCCCGTTCGCAAAGCCTTCTCCATATATTTGTCGTGGGCCGATATAAAGACCACGATGATCTCCGGCCAAAGCGCCCGCAGTTTGCCTGCCAGCTCAAACCCGTTCATTTCGGGCATTTCCACATCGAGAAACGCCAGTTCTATGCGATGTGTCCGCGCAAAACGCAGCGCGTCCAAAGGACTTTGGAAGCTGCTGATCAGATCAAGGCCCGCAACGCCGTCACACTCCATCCTAAACCGCTTGAGCATCCAGGGTTCGTCTTCCACGACAATGGCCTTCATGGTTCGGTTCATGCTCCTTCTGTGTCGTTAAGGTTTGTTATCTCGCTCTGTTGAAAATTAATCAAAACCCTGCTAAAATAAGCGCAGTACGATGCTCGGGGAGGGAAATCCATGCGCGTCGAGTATAAAAGGC
>JAUNBY010000553.1 GCA_030526935.1 Clostridia bacterium | reverse complement strand
GTACGCCCGTGCGCTCGTCGGCGCTGTCGGTGTACACTTCAAACTCGCTCGCGTCAACATACGCACCCTCGATAACGCCGTCCAGCGCGTCCTGAGCCGGGACGCTTCCGGCGTTTGAATACGTCGTGACGTTGCCCAGCATATCGTACATTATGTGCCGCGCCTGAACCGTCACGCCGTCGAGAGAACGCGTCACGCTGTAGATCCTGAAGTATTGATCCTTCACCGACCACGGGCTTTGTACCGCCTCGATGGAACCGGGATCGTCCGCTATGATTTCGGTTTCGTCGTATTCGAGAGCGGCGGACGCTATCCAGCCCGTGACCCTCGCGGCCTTTATCTTGTATCTGTCACTGTCGGCGGGCTTGTTTACGACAGTGACGACCGTTCCCGGCTTCAGCGTCTTCTTTCTGCGCCCATTCGTTTGTTTAGTGAACACGCCGCGCTCCTTCTTCGAAGCCGTGGCCTTAACCGTCCACTTCTCGACGCTGGTCACGATTTGCCCGCCCTCGATCTCGGGGCATGTGCGAACGGGCACCGGAACCGACAGTATCCTCTCGTTTTCGAACGCGGCCCACTTACCCCATTCGTCGTATGGATGTTCGAGTGTTATTTCGCTCATGCCGTTGGCTTCTTCTTCGTGGATGCAGTCCGTTGGCATAAGCGCACCGACCAGACCCATGTTGTCAAGGTCGTCGGCGTTTTTGTCATAGATGTATATTTCAGACATAAGATTCCTCCTGTGGCAGCGGATTTTATATCCGCAGTTCTCATTCTCCGCAATACAAACGCATAAAAAAACGCCTGCTCTATTACAGACGTTATCATTGACTATTAACCGCTACTTTTTTAACCATTTAAAGGGATCGGGCGCTTCTTCTCTCGGGTCAAAAAAAGCCTTTATACAGTTCTCGTTTCTTATACATATCTGAATATGGTTCATATCCATAACACCTGAACCTTCAAACACTTCCTTGCCTTCCGGAAACATCCCACGAACCGTGTCAAATGGTTTAAACATTGTTATAGTCTTTTACTGACTGATCGCACCCATGAAACCCAATCACAAACGACGGATACCTGGAATACATGTCATCCATTATCTGAACAGCTCCTCGCGTATGCTTCCATCTTTATTAATCATTCCGCCCTCGTATATTCGTTGAAAAGCCAGGTTGGGATCTTTGCGAGCCGTCTCGGTCATGCTCTTAATAGCTTTCTTCATCCTTACGACATCATCTGTGCGTCGCGTTGCGCTGAAACTCGCGCCTTTGTAATACGTTGTCTTTCTCGCTGTTTGCATGCGCTCGCTTCCTTTTTTCATTACAGACATACCTCCTGTCAAAAGAGTATATGCCGAATAAGCCCTCGTATGTGTTTTAATAGTCAGGCATATAAAGCGCTTCTGCTTTCCGCCGCACTCGCTATCTCCTGTATGCTTTCCCACACGTCTATTCTAACACATGCAAGGATGCTTTTCAATCGTATAACGGAGTTCTAGAGACTTTTAAACAAAAAATCGTGATTTTGTCCTAAAGCAGCGCGTCAATTCCTCACAGCCACCTCCAGTTAGGCGTTATAGTCACGCGCGACACGCTCCCCGTCCAGCTTATCGCCGTGCCGTCGACGGACAGCGTCGGCCAATCGCCCTGAACCAGATGGCTTAGCGAAGTTGTGCCATTGTAGGCGAGTTTGCGCGATGAATCGATGGTAATCGACCCTGAAAGTCCTTCTATCGTCAGCGTCCTGTCGCCC
>JAUNBY010000085.1 GCA_030526935.1 Clostridia bacterium | reverse complement strand
TTATTGCTATATTTTACTGTATTATTTTGTGCTGTTTTAAATGCTGTGGCCCTGACACAGACGGTCGCACGCCTCCGCACACAGGTTCCGGTCAACGGCGCGGCCCCTTTGACAAACCGCGCCGCGCGCGCAAGTCGTTACCGTTCGGGAATTTCGCCGTTTTGTACCATCAGCACAAAGGGAAACCCGCTTTCCCCGCCGGATACGACTTCAAGTCCGCCCGGCGTCTCGCGCCATTGGACATGCGGGACGTCGCCCAGCGCGGACACGTCGCCCCTGACGCCGTCGAGCGTCACGCGGCACGGGCGCGGGGCGTCTACGATGGCGTACAGATCGTTACCGCGAGAGGTGAATTGCACCAGGCAATCCGGCGTTTCAATCGATTCATGGCGGCTCACGCGGGTAGAGTATATGGCCCGTCCGTTGACTTCAAGCCATTTACCCATCGCCAAAAGGCTTCTTTGCTGGATTTCTGGAATGGTTCCGTCGGCTTTGGGGCCAACGTTTATCAGCAGGTTTCCGTTGTTGGCGACGGTTTTGATGAGTTCGCGAACCAGCGCCAGGGGCGAGAGTATGTGCCTTTCGTCCTCCCGGGCGTTGTAGCCGAAGCTCAGCCCCAGCCCGCGCGTGGACTCCCACTTAGCCTCGCGGTTCATTTCCCCAAGATGGTATTCCTTTGTCGTGTAGTCGTTGTACAGCCCGTTGAAGCGGTCGTTGACCACGCCGTCGGGACAGGCGTTATAGTAATACGAAAGAACATATGGAAGCATCCGCTCTCCCGCATAGGGCCAGCCTATGTCGTTCCAGAGTATTGAAGGGTGGTAGCGGTCGATGAGTTCCAGGTACTGATTGTACACGTAGTCGGCGTAGGCGTAGGTCGGGCAGTTCAGATGGTGTACGTCGTAGTCGTTGTACATCGGTTCATGCGCGAACGTCCAGTCTATAAGCCCCGAATAGTAAAGCCCCATCTTCATGCCCTCGCCGCGAACGCAGCGGGTAAGCTCGCCCGCTATATCGCGGCGCGGTCCGCGGTTGACGGCGCTGTAATCGGTGTAGCGGCTCGGGAACAGGCAGAATCCGTCGTGATGCTTTGTCACGAGCACCACGTATCCGGCGCCGGAGCGCCTGAACAAATCGGCCCATTCGTCGGGACGCCAGTTCTCGGCCTTCCACATGTCGCAAAAGCGCTCATAGGCGAAATCCGCCCCGTAAGTCTTCAGGTGATGCTCCCAGGTGGGGCCGCGGCCGACGTTTACGGAGTTGAAATACCACTCCGCGTAGGGATTGTTGACGAACCATTCGTCGTCCGGGACGCTTCCCAGTTCCGCGACCGGCGGAGCGAAAGCCGGAACCGAGTACGGCCCCCAGTGTATGAATATGCCTACCTTGGCCTCGTCGTACCACGCGGGCACGCTGTGCGCGCTCAAAGATTCCCAGTTTGGCTGGTATTTTTTCATATATTCCACTTCATCCTTTACATTTTTACCGCGCCCGCCGTCATACCGGATATGACGTATTTTTGCGACAGAAGGTACATGAGCATTACCGGCACGGATACAATTATCACGTCGGCGCACACGAGGTTCCAACTGTTGGAATACGCGCCGTAGAAGTCGTAGACGGACAGGGGAAGCGTGTAATTGACGGAGGAATTGAGCAGATACAGCGGTATTTGCAGCTCGTTCCAGCTCCACATGAAAACCAATACGCCCACCGTCGCGGCGATAGGCTTTAAAAGCGGAACCATAATGCGTATAAACAGGCTCATGCCCGTAGCCCCGTCAATGACGCCCGCCTCGTCAAGCTCGCGCGGGATACCCTTGATATAGCTGATTATCATCATCGCCGAAAACGGAAGGTACAGCGCCGCGTAGGTCAGTATAAGCCCCCAGAGGCTACCGTAAATGCCTAGAAGTTGCAGAAGCTTCATGCTCGGCATCGCGGCGAACGGGGCGATTATTCCAAACGTGAGGCATTTGTCGATTATCCGGCAGGCGCGGGTATCGCGGCGCTGTATGGCGTAGCTCAGAAGCGACGCCGTCGCCAGAACGAGGGCCACCGCGATAACCGAAATAAAGACGCTGTTGAAAAACGAGCGAAAGACATTGCCGCTTTGCATGACCTCGGCGTAATTCGACCATATCCATTCCCGGGGAAGCGCTATGCTCACGACGTTCGCCTCGCGCTTCTCCTTTAGCGAAGTCAGAAGGACCATCGCGAGCGGGTAGAGAACCAGCAGGCTCAGAATCCAGAGAATGCCGCCGTACAAAAGGTTCTTGCGCTTTTCATTGTTGTTCATATGATCTGCTCCCACCTTTTGCTGAATTTTTTATAGACCACGGCCACCGCGACGAGCAGCACCGTGAAAATCAAATTGACAGCGACGGAATTGGCGTAGCGCCCCGCGCCCATTTCATTCATCATAAGGGTTCCAAAGCTCTCCGTGGAACCACCGGGGCCGCCTCCGGTCATCACGTATATGAGGTCGAACATCTTAAGCCCGTATATGAGGCTGAACAGTATATTGACGTTGACCGTTGGCATTATAAGAGGCAGTGTCACGTTTTTATAGGCCTGCCATCCATTCGCGCCGTCGATTTGAGCGGCTTCGAGGTAATCGTGCGGAACCGACTGCATACCGGCGAGGCTTATGACCATGGCGTATCCCACGTTGCGCCAGATTTCGGTGAACGATATGGAAAATACGCCCAGCCAGCGGCTTCCAAGCCACTGAACCGGCGTTTGGCCGATGGACAGGAGCATGCTGTTGACCGTTCCGCCTCTGGTTTGAAATACCGCGCGGAATATCAGACCCACGACGAGCGTCGAGAGGACGGCGGGCAGAAAATATATCGCCCTGAGCGCGTTTTTGCCCTTTATGTCGCGGTTGAGTATGTAGGCCAGAACGAGGCCGATAACGGTTACGACGGCGGTCTTGGCTATGGCGTAGATGAAGGTGTTGCCAAGCGCGATCGGGACTTTACGGTTGGCGAGCATCTGGGAGATGTTTTCAAATCCCACAAAGCTTATGTCGGCAAAACCGGAGCGCGTGGCGCTCCAGTCGGTAAAGGCGTAGAGGTAGCCTATGGTCGAGGGAACGACGAAGAATATGGCGAATATTATAAGCGGCGCCCATACCATATATTTGGGATATACCGTATCGCGGTTCATAAAATCCCTCCCGTATAATCGACCGGCGTCGATACCAATCGACGCCGGACGTATTTAAAAGCGTATCGTTTTAGAATCCTTCGATTCCCAGCGCCTTCGCGGTGGCAATGCGGTATTCGTCCATGAGATTCACGCAGCCGTCGGCGTCTACGTTTCCAAGGAGCAACTCCTGAATGGCGGAGCCGGTCTCGGGCTGAGTGTAGCCGATGATCTTGGGATTGGCGGTAGAGGTGCGCTGCAGGGCGTTTATGGAGTCTATGGCCTCGGTGACCATTGTGGACTGTATGTTCGCGGTCTGGTTATTGAACACGCTCACGGTCGCGATTCCGGCGAAAGCTTCGTTGTAATGCTCGCTGGTGGCGCAGAAATTGAGGAATTCAAGCGCCAAATCGACCTTGGAGCCGTTTTTGTTGACCATGAGCATATTGAGATTGCCGCCCTCGTAGGTGCCTTCGTCGCAGGTGCCCATGAAGATGGGCATTATGCCGAAATCATCCTTCGTATAGCCGTAGCTCTCGTCGAAATCGGTGTAGAACCAAGTGTCCCATATGTACATCATGGCGGCTTCACCCGTTCCCAGGAGAACCGTGATATCGCTCCAGCCGTCGGTCAGGTAGCTGTAGCCAAACCATCCCGCGTCGGCGGCCATCTTGACCCATTCGGCCATCTGCTTAACTTCGGGAATGTCGGCGTACTTGATTTCATTCCTGTTGAGGCGCTCGAGCTTTTCGCCGCCGTCGTCGGCGAATATGGGATCCAGCGCGAACTGGTACATCCAGCTGCATCCGTTCGTCGGCCAGCATATGGCGATGTGTCCGTTGTCGGTCAGCGCCTGGCACAGTTCGTCGAACTCGGCCTGATTCGTCGCCGGCTCAAGTCCCAGTTCGGCGAAGAGCGTCTTATTGTAGAAGCAGCCGGACACGGAGCTCTCCCAGTACGGCAGACCCAACAGGTTCCCATCGCCGTCGGTCGAGTATTCGATCGCGCCCTGAGTCAGGTCGCTGACCCACGGCTGGTCGTTGAGGTAGAGGAAGTTGTTGGGTACGTCGTAGTTGTTCAT
The DNA here is from genome assembly GCA_030526935.1 of Clostridia bacterium. Taxonomy (GTDB): domain Bacteria; phylum Bacillota; class Clostridia; order Christensenellales; family Aristaeellaceae; genus JAUNBY01. The sequence continues at coordinate 5,814 of JAUNBY010000085.1, read as the reverse complement.
GTTGGAGTCGTTGAAGTGCTGGAAAATATCGGGTATGTCGCCGGTCGCGAATTTGCTGGTGGCGATGGTGTCGAAGTTTGTGCCGTCGATAGAAATCAGGTCTATCTTGTTGCCGGTCGCCTGTTCATATTGGCTGATAATCGAGGTCATGTAGCTTTTGGCGAGGTCGGTGGCGTTGCCCATGAGCGTGATCGTCTCCCCCTGCGCCACGGCGGGCGCAAGGCAGGCGGTCGCGAGAATCAGCGCCAGGATAAGCGTCGTCAGTTTTTTCATGGTTGGAGTCCTCCTTTTAATTTATACATATTTATTATGACCATTTATGCGCGGACGCGGCGGGCTAGCTCACCGCTATTCGAAGTCTACCCAAACGCCGCCTTTGTCGGCCGATTCGACGCATTTGCATACCCAGCGAACGCCGTCGATTCCGTGGTCGAGATCGGGGTATACGAGCTTTTCGAGCGTTTCCCGATCCCCGCGGTTCATGGCGTCCATCGCCACGGCGAAGCGGTTGTAGAGGTTTGCCCACGAGTCCATAAGTCCCGTATAGTGAAGCGCGCCAAGCCTCTCGTACTCAAGCGCCTCATCGCACAGATAATCCATTCCCCGCACGAGCGTCCTCGCGGGTTCGCCCTGCACCGCGTACACGAGCTCGTCCGGATGCATGTCGTTCCACTCGAGGGAGGCCTTTGTGCCCACTATGCGGATTATCTGACTTCTCATATCGCCGGCGTTTACGGCGCTCGCCCACATCCGGCCCACCGCGCCGCCTTCATAGCGCATGAGCACGTACGCGTTGTCCTCCAAAGGCCGGCGGCTTTTAATAAAGCTCTGCCGGTCGCACAGCAACTGGCTGAGCTTAAGTTCGGGACAGATGACCTGCGAGATATAAAACGTATGGGTGGACAGGTCGCCCAGCACAAACGACGGGCCGACCCTCGCGGGATCCACGCGCCAGATCTGTCCCTCGGCCTTAAGATCTCCCGCGGGATCGCAGCCGAAGCCGTGTGCGTAGCGCAAATCGACCATGGTAACGTCGCCGATGGCACCGCTTTTAACCATGTGGCGCATCTGCATAATCAGGTCGAAGCCGGAATAGCCGTAGTTGACGCAGAAAACCCGGTTTTTTTCGTCGGCCAGCTTCTTTATCTCGAGGCCCTGCTCGACGCTGAAAAACAGCGGTTTTTCGCATATGACGTGCAATCCCGCCTCGAGAGCCGCCTTGCACGCCTCGTAATGCTGAAAGTTGGGAGTCGCTATATCGACCGCCTCTATGCCGTCTTCGAGCGCCGCTTCCCTTTCAAACATGGTCTTATAGTCCGGATACAGGCGTTCGGGGTCCATGCCAAGGCTCACGCCGAAGTCCACGCAGCGCGCGAAGTCCACGTCAAACGCCGCCGCCTTGAGCAGAAATGATATATTGTCCCTCATGGCTCCCATGCGGTGCTTATAGCCCACGCCGCTCGTGCGCCCTCCGCCCACTATACCCCAGCGAAACGGCCTTTCTATCTGCCTTTCTCCGCGAAACATCCGTTTTCCCCCGTTCTGTCGAATACTAAATTTGATAACCTTTGCCCTTGAGGTAATCGATGCTTCTCTTTATGTCTTCCAGCCGGCCTTGCGAATTTCTCGGATCGCGCTCCTGCTCTATGGTCACGTATCCGCAATAGCCGATTTCCTTAAGGGCTTCGCTGATATTCACATAATCGAGGCAACCGGTTCCTATGGGACACATGGAACCTTCGGCGCAGCCCTCGAAAAAGCGAATGCGCTTTGACATGACGTCTTTATAGACCAGAGGATTTATATCCTTAAAGTGCAGGTAATCCATTCGCGGCGCGCACTTGCGAATCCATTGGGCGGGATCCATTCCGGAATAGGCCAGATGCCCTGTATCGAGGCAAAGCCCGGCGATTTCTTTGGGAATATCCCGCAGTACCGCCTCTATCTCGTCCGGAAATTCAATATACCCGCCCGCGTGCGGATGTATAACCGGGCGAACGCCATATTCGCGGGCTTTAAGGCAGATGTCCCGGATGTGCCCTGCCATGTCGCCCCAACGCGAAGCGTCCAGGCGCGGGGCTTTATCCGAATGTCCCGCCGCGTAATCGCGCTCGTCGTGTCCCCAGTCCATTATCGTCAGATACGGGGCTGGATACCTCTGCCCCTCGAGAGTCGGCGGCGGGGGAAGCGAGGTTATGAGCGCGCAGATTTCATCCGCCTGCCTCATAACGTTTGCGTGGTTGTCACGCGATACAAGGTCGTTGAATATTGTTCCGGCGACTATTGATATGCCGTTCTCCTGAAGCTGTCCGGCGAGCAGTTCCCAGTCGAGCGGCAGATAGCCGTAAGGCCCCAGTTCGATCGCGCGATATCCCGCCCGCGCAGCCTCGTCCAGCACCGTCCGCCACGGGGGGAGAAAGGGGTTGTTAACGTCGTCCACGCCCCAGCTGCATGGCGCGCCGCAGATGCTTAACGTCATGATTTCGCCTCCGCCAGTTCGCGCTTTATCATCTCGAGGGCCGCGGGCGCCTGAACGTCCATCTTCTCGGGGAATCCGAACATGGAAACGCACGCTATATTATCCCCGCCCGCCTTGGGCGCGTCGGCCTTCAATTGCCTTGTGGCAAAGCCCGTCTGCCTGAGAGCTTCGAATATGCCGGGGAAATCCACGTCCCCTTCGCCCATCATGAGGTGCTGATGGACGGTAATATCCGCCTTGCCCCTCGCGTTCATCCACGGGGGATTGACTATATAGCGGCAGTCCATTGTCTGGTTGAACGTATCGGCGAACAGCACGTGGGTCAATTCGTCGCCCGCGTATTTTATCATGGATTTCACGTCGCCCGCGCCATTGTCGTAGAAAAATCCGTGGGGCGCGGAATAGACGTAGCCCAGATGCCTTGAGCGAAACGACTTCACCATATCGCAGGTTTCGTCGTTCGACTCGCAGAAATCGTAGGGATGAGACTGAATCTCGACCCGCAGGCCCTCTCTTTCTATGATGGGCAACAGCTCCTCCATAGAGCGAAACCACATGCCGTTGCAGATCTCCTGCTGATTGGGGTCGCCGGACAATTCGGTGTTTATGACCTGAACGTTCATATCAACGGCGATTTGAATCATTCGCTTCCAGTTCTCAACCGCGAATTGGCGCTGCTGTTCCGTTGGCCCGCTCCAGCGGTAAACCACGATAAACGACGATATCTCAACGCCCGTTTCCTTAAGCGCCTTCCTGTATTCGCTTTCGCATTCGGGCGAAAAAAGGGGATGCTTGTAAAAGGGGTTGATTCGGGGGTGAGGCGACTGCTCTATGTACTTATAGCCCCAGTCGGCCACCTTGCGCACCATATCGCTGATGCTCATCTGTTTGGCGAGTACGTCGACGTCAAAGGCGATCTTCATAATTTTTTCTCCCGCATATCTTTATATACAAATTATAGCGCCGGTCTTAAGCCCGCGCAATTACAAAATCAATTCAATTACTGATATTTTCGACCATTTTTTGCTTGCGCTCGATGGAAAATATGACTATAATTGAATTGGAGGCGATTTTGTGGATATTCACGAAGCCGGCGTATTACCTCAGTCCGTCAGGTACTTCTATACTCCGTCGTCCTTTGCGGAGCGCGTATTTTTCTATCCCACGAGGATTGGGCATTATTTCTGCGACCGGAATTATCACTTCAGCTTTCGACATGAAACGGCGCTGCTGCCGAGCCACAGACTGCACTACATGTTTTTTCTGATTAAGAACGGGTCGCTGGATTTGCAAATAGACGGGTCGCATTTTATCGCGTCGCGCGACAACCTGGTATTGTTCGACTGCAAGCGCCCCCACGAATACTTTTCGCTTTCGGACGACTTTGAATTTTACTGGCTGATATTTGACGGATCGTCAAGCGAATTCATTTACGATGAAATTCTGAAAGCCCATAACGGCCGGCATGTATTCCGGGCGTCGAGCCTTACGCGCATACAGACGGCGCTGTCGCGCATTATTACGTATGCGGAAATCGCGCGGCATCGCGACGAGCAGATAGTTTCGCAATTGATTTACTCCGTGCTTTCGGAGGCGCTCGTATCTCCCGTCTACGCAAGCGACGGAATAGAGGCCGTCATGTCGAGCGCGGTGGCGCTAATGGATAACGACGCCAGGTTATCGGTGGGCGACGTAGCCGCAAGCGTGGGTCTGAGCCTTTCCCACTTCAGCCGGGTATTCAGGTTTCATACCGGCTATTCCCCTCACGAATACATAACCCTGTGCCGCGTGGATCGCGCGAAGTACATGCTCGCCTCGACGGACGAAACCGTAAATAACATCGCCTTTGAAATCGGCTACAACAGCGCGGAGAATTTCATACGCGCGTTTAAAAAGGTGGTGGGCGTATCCCCGACCATATTCAGAAAGCATCCCATATAGACGCCCTTCGCGTTGCGCGGCAGCGGGCGCGTCATATCTATATCAACAACCTGTCTTTCGGACTTCGAGTCCCAAACTGGCGCTAAATCAGCAGAGAAAATAGAGGAGGACAATATGAAAAAACTTGGATTTGGACTTATGAGGCTACCTTTGATCGGGGAAGAAATCGACATGGAGCAGGTCAGGCGCATGGTAGACGCCTTTATGGAGGCGGGATTCACCTATTTCGACACCGCCTACGGCTATCACGGGGGAATGAGCGAGGTCGCGGCGCGCGAGGCGCTGGTAAAGCGCTATCCGCGCGAGAGCTTTACGCTGGCGACGAAGCTCCCCGCGTTCGTGGCGAAGTCCGAAAGCGAGGCAAAGCTGATGCTCGACACGTCGCTTGAGCGCGCGGGCGTCGATTTTTTCGACTATTACCTTCTTCACAACGTCGGAAACGACCGCACGAAAGCGTTTGAGGATTACGGCATATGGGAATACGTCGCCCGTAAAAAGCGCGAGGGCGTCATACGCAACATGGGCTTTTCGTTTCACGATTCCGCGAAGGCGCTCGACGAGATACTGACCCGCCATCCCGAGGTCGATTTCGTGCAGCTTCAGATAAACTACGCCGACTGGGAAAGTCCCGCCGTACAGTCGAGGCTTTGCTACGAGACGGCGAGAAAGCACGGCAAGCCCGTCGTCATAATGGAACCCGTCAAGGGCGGATCGCTGGCGATAGATGGAAGCGAGGCCTCGAAGATTCTGAAATCCGCCGATACCACGGCCTCCCTCGCCAGCTGGGGAATACGCTTCGCCGCCTCCCTGGAAGGCGTTATGGTCGTATTGAGCGGCATGTCGAATATGGAGCAGATGCTCGACAACGTGGGATATATGCGCGATTTCAAGCCGCTCGACGAGGGCGAAATGAAAACCATCGAAAAGGCGCGGCTAGCCATAGAAGCCGTGCCGTCCACGGGGTGTACCTCCTGCGGGTACTGCCTTCCCGGCTGTCCCTCGCAAATCGCCATAAACGGCATATTCAGGGCGCTCGACAACTATCTGGTATTCGGCAATATGAAGGGCGCCAAGGGCAATTACCAGTGGGAGACGCGCCTTGGCGGCGTCGCGTCAAAATGCGTCGGCTGCGGACAGTGCGAAAGCGTATGCCCCCAGCACGTACACATAATAGACAACCTCGCAAAGGCCAGAGAGCTTTTCGAAGGCGCCTGACCCCGGTAAACGAACAACCTCACACAATATGCGGGTTTGTCTGTCGTGCAAACGGCTGACATTGCCCGCTAAACGAACAGACTTACAAAATAACGAATACGCAGGGGCGCGCATTGCGCGCCCCCCAGCCTGTAATTTGCGGGTTTGCGGCCGAGTGTCGGTTTGGCCGTTCCCCATGC
>JAUNBY010000552.1 GCA_030526935.1 Clostridia bacterium | reverse complement strand
CATGAGAATTATATGCCCGACGCCTTTCGCAGGCGCGGCGCGGATTACTACATCGTCAAGCCTTACCAGCGCTCAGATGTTGAAGCTGTTGTCAAGCGCGCCAAACTCCTGTCAAAGCGCTTTGCCAAACGCATCTATATCGAGACCTTTGGCCGCTTCTGCGTCTATCTGGATGGAAAGCCAATCAGTTTTACCAGCGATGACGCCAAGGAACTGCTTGCCCTGATGGTGGACAGGCGCGGAACCTCGTTAAGCAATCAGGAGGCGTTCAACTGTATGTGGCCGAATCGGAATTACGACAATGCTTCCGCTGTGTCGCTGCATAAGGCGTTGCGCAAGCTCAAGGACACGTTGCGTAAATCAGGCATCGAGGATTTGATCATTCAGGTTTCTCCCAGCGAACACAAGGTGGACACCGATCTGTTCGACTGCGATTATTACCAGTTCATAAACGACGATCCGGCCGCCATCCGCAAATATTCCGGCAGATACATGGCAAATTGGTCGTGGGGCGAGGATACCGCCGCGGAGCTTTCCAATGCGTCTATGTAAAGAAAAAGCGGGCATGTCTTCCAAGGCGGAAAACATGCCCACATTTTATGGCATCGTATCGGATGGGTACGCCGGGAGTTCATTCAGTTCTTCCATCAAATGCGTGATAACTCCATTTCCTCCCAACGCGTGGTACTGCTCATAAATATCGCGCATCACCTCGCGATCGCGAATTGGGTAAATGCCGTTTCGCATATATCGCTTGTATCCATCATAAAATCGATCCCTGAGAAGCGCCATCATAGCGGTTCGCATAGCCTGTTGTTCTCGGCGCGTGATCTTGAGCCGCCTGACCTGGCGCTTATACTACCATGTGATTATTGCTAATCCCAGTACGCAAACCTGCTGCACCCAATACTTCGCAATCACTTCACCGATCATATCCCAGTTCAAGAGCATCCCCTCTTTCTCATACCCGAATCCACGCCCCGCCGCTGTTGTAGTAGGGCACGCACTGAATCCATGTTCCGTTGTTACAGTACCAAACCGCGCATTGTACCCATACGCCACCGCTATTATACCAGACCGTCGCCTCCATATAGGTGATCGTCAGGACGCATGTCGTCACGCGGGCGTAATTGGTGCTGTAGCCGCTGGACGAGCTCGTCTCCCCGTTGTACAAAACCTACGCGCTGTTGCCTTCCGCAAAGTATGCCTTCATAGCCGCGAACAGCGCCGCGTTGCTGGATTCACTCTATGTGTGCGTCGCCGTGTTTCCGTAAAACTTCCCCGTCAGCGTACCCAGCGCCGCGCCCACCTGCGCCGACCCGGTAATCCCCGTCTGTAAGCTCTGATAATTCGCGCGCCGAAAGGAAAGCACCTTGCTGGAAGAACCCGATCCCGCGCTAGAGCAGGTAATCGTCTATTGAATCTGTGTGATAATCTTCCCCTGGAGCGCCGCGCCTGCGCCGGAGAACACCATTACGCCCACGCGGCTCTTGCTGGCGGTCGTGCCTTGGTAGGCCCCCTGGCATGCGCCGTTGCTCGTCCCTTTATTCCATGTGCTGCTCCCGTACTGCGCGTAGCCAATGGTGGAACTGCTGTTGGCCGTCGCCGTAAACGTCGCCATTTATTCACCCCTCATCAAACCGGCACCAGGCATATCTGCCCGTCCGTCCCGCTGGCGGGTAAGCTGGCGGAATAGAAAATGCCGAGATTGTTCAATGCGCCCTTGGCGTAACTGGCTCCCGTGCCGCCGTTGGCAATGGGA
>JAUNBY010000084.1 GCA_030526935.1 Clostridia bacterium | reverse complement strand
CTTATCGCCTGCTATACGGGAGCCTGTAACGTAAGCAATACCTTCTGGTCGCTGCTGGTGACCGAAAAGCTCGGCATAGCCGCCGAAAACCTGTCGATATTTTCGACTATCAAATCGCTTTTGATGCTCGTCGCGTATTTCACGATAGTGCCGCGTCTCAGGCTCGACAACTTTAAAAACCCGCTCATAACGGGTCTGGGGCTTCTCATCTGCCAGCAGTTGCTGATGCTCGCCATGCCCGCGGGGGCGTACTGGCTGGTTATGTTGGCGGTGGTCGTCGAAGCCGCGGCTTTGAGTATGCTCAACCCGCTCACGTCTTCTATTCAGATGATCGCCATGGATCGCGAGGAGCGCGCGAGAATGCTCGGATTCTTCTATGCGATATGCCTCATGGTCACCTCGCCCCTGGGTTCCATAGCCGGGGCGCTCGCGCAGATAAATCGCAGTCTGCCATTTGTACTAAACCTCGTGCTGACGTCCGCTGCGGTTTTTCTCTCGATACGCATATGGCGCGAGTTTAAACCCGGCGATAACCGGTGAAGACCCAGTCATATTTAGGCGCTGATTTCATGCTTAATGAAGTATTCCGCGTGAATAATTCCGGGAGCCATTGCGCTCCCGGAACTTTCGCGCGACGCGATTTATCCAACACACCTTGTCATACCCAACCTCACGGTTGCGTTACCCCTTCTCGTTTACGCAGATCCATATCTCACAGGCGTAGTCCGGGTCGTCCACTTCCGCGGACGGATAGACCTCGAGTTCTATTCCGTTGCCGTAAGAGTAATTGCTCTGCGGGAAGAACTCCGTTACGATCTGTTTATAAGTCATCCTAAACGCTTCCGGCATCTTGCCTTTGCATTGGAAAACCGCGTAGGTTGCGGCGGGAATGTCTACGATTTCAAGGGTTTCGCCTTCGAGCGATTGTCCGTTGTATTCCGCTCCTATACCGTAGGGAAAGCATGAATCCGCCATCTCCCCGGAAAAGCATATTCCCAGAATGCCGTTAAAATTATCGAACCTGCCGTATTTGCAAAGCTGTTGTATAAGCCCGTCTTCGCCGCACTCCCGCCAGAAAGCCGATATATCCGTCGTCGCCGTATCGCCCTGCGGCTTGTTGACCTGCTTCTTTCTGCATACGACCTTAAAAGAGTCCTTCTTTTCTATTCTGTAATCCATAGTCGTTCCTCCCGATAAAATCAGTTTTACGGAAAGCCTGGAAAAGGATTTGACGTTCCTGCCGCGACGCGCCTGGGTGGGGGTTACGCCATGAAAGCGCGTAAACGCGCGAGAAAAGCTTTCGGGGGAATCATATCCGCAATCAAGCGCTATGTCAATGACTTTATCAGAGGTTGATATGAGCCTCTCGGCGGCGGCGGTAAGCCTGCGCATACGAATATAGTCGCCAAGCGTAAATCCGCACAGCATGTTGAACATGCGCTGGAAATGAAATGCCGACGAATAAGCCTCATTAGCAACAGCTTCATAGTCTATTTCCCCATCCAGATGATTCTCTATATAATTAAGCGCGCGTTGTATCCCGGTAATCCAATCCAATTTTAATCTCCTTCCGCATGAACATATTATAGCGGTCGAGGCTGTTTCACGCATGACTTTTTGTGCGGAGTTGTGACAGATTTCCATATCGTTTTAAGTATGAGCTTAGAAGGAAGCGAGGACGTTTTTTCACAACGGTATACTTTAATCATCCAACGCCTCCATTTTTTTCATAATCATATTATATCATATAAATCGGCAAATAGTAAGTGGTTTTCGGCATTTCTGAACGTTTGCGATTATCCGGCTTTTATATACGCTAATCTTGCATTCCGCATCGAAGCCTGGTTCCTAAAGAGATTCCAGGCGTTTCATAGAGTAAAGGCAAAGCCGCTTTTATAAGAACCACCCGCAAACCATTGCTTTCAGCGATATACTCTGCGTTTTTCAAATGAAGAAAAATATGTAAAACTACTATTCTCCACTTGCCAATATCTAAAATATGTCATATAATACAATTAATAAATAAAAGGATGGTGTTTTCAATGCCGGGTAGACAGAAGAATGTACAGCTTGACCAGGATGAACAGCCAAAGAAGCGTCGCGGAAGGCCGGCGAAGAAGCCGGTTGAGAGTGTTGCCGAACCGGTAAACGATAAGGAGTTTGTCGAACCCGAAAAGGTTATTGAATACGCCGACGCGCCGCAGGCGACCGCCGATGCGCAGCCAAAGGCCTCCGCCCGCAAGCCTTATCCCTCCATAGACGAGCGCATAGCGGCGGTCGACCGGCAGATTGCGCACCTGATCGAATTGAACGAGTCGAGACAGGCTCTGATCGCCAAGACGGAAGCGGCTCTTTACGAGCGCAAAAACGCGCTTGAAAAATCCAAAGCGGCGCTTGTATCCGCCGCCGAGAAGAAGGAAATGCTCATCGCCCAGAAGAACAAGCCCCCGAAGCCCGTCAAGCCGAAGCTCTCCCCTGAACAGCGCGCCGAAGCCCGCAGAGCCGGACTTGAAAAGGCTCGCGCCGCCCGCGCCGCGATAGCCGCGGCGAAAAAGGAGGAGAAGGAGCGGGTCGAAGAACTGGTGGAACTGTTGAAAGCAAGCGGAAAAAGCATGGAAGAACTTATAGACGAGTTGAAAAACAAGTAATCCAACGTTTTTCAGGGCGCGCCGACGCTACCGCTCGACGCACCCTGATTTACATTCGCAAGGTAAACAGGCGCAGACGCAGTTGGGGTGGCGTTACGGTTAATTCCCCGATATGGCGCCGTCGCCCGTCGCGGAAAGGGGATCATATAAATGAGCGGCAACAGGCAAAGCGAACGTCTTCCAACCGATTACAGGGAGAGGCTAACCCGCGAGGAGCGAAAATCTATCGATGGGGTGGTTCAAAAACTGTTGGCGTTCATTTCCCATTCGAGCGACGATCCGAATTACGCGGGGCACTTTCCCAGCAGCAGTCAATTGTCCGCGCGGAAAAAAGCGCTGAAGGATTACTTCCCGATTGCGCTTCGCTTATTCTCCGACGAGGGTCGTAAGGACGCCAACACCTCGCAATCATCGGAGAATTCCAACGAAACAAGGCCCGTAAAGGCGGATCGCGAGACGATATTCCACATACTCACGATAGCCGCGCTGTATCCGCTGAATATGTCTGAGGAAGAGGCTAAAAGGCCGCCGCAATCGCTTGCGTGCGCGACGTGGCTGTTGGACTACTTTTTCGCGTATGAAACGCGCAAGAAAAGAAAACACGCGCGGGATTTAACCGACGACGAAGAGGAAATCGACGCGGAGGATGACGGCGAAATAATAGCAAGTGCTGATGAATCGCCCGACGACGAGCAACCCGATTTATGGTTGTCCTTTATCGGTTGTCTCGCGCAAACCACGTCCGACGTCCCGGACTACTGTCCAAAATACGCAAGCGATACGGCCTATCCGCAGTATCTGATCAACCGCGCCGCTCAAGTCCTGGATAAGCGCTACGACATCAAAGAACACGCGGATTGCGCGAAGGCTTTTCAAAGGATTATGGCGATGATAGACGAGGATACCAAGGAGCGGCTGAGGGAGCTTTATTACAGGAACGTGAACGGCATGGTCGCCGCCGCGCTCAGGCTCGAGGCCCGGGGCCAGGAAGAAGAAAAGCGGCTTTTGCGCGCGGTTGCCCCCACGCGCGGCGAGGAAGCCGCGTTCTCGCCGCCGCCCGGTTCGCCCGTGATGAGTTCCAAACAGCCTCTTAACGCCGTCGGTTTCGCCGATAGAGATATCTCCCCGGTGGCTATGAAAAACATCGTGGATTCAATGAGAAGTTCGCTTGGAAACATCGAGGTGGAGGCGATAGCGCGCGCCTATGAATCGAGTAAAGCGCCAAACTATACCCAGCAGTTTCTGACAAAGGGGCCAATCGCCATAAACATGAACGATGATGACGCTATGGAAGTATTGCGTTACAAAGCCGTTTTTCAGGAACTCAGCACATGCTTTTCCGGCGATCCCTACGACCTGTGCATGGCCTATCTGCTCCTCGAAAGCGAGAGGGATTCGATTATCAATCTGGACGCTATCAACGCCTCCATTCTCATCTATGCTCATTCCAGGCTTCCATGGGACGTGGATGACATCGACGCCGACCTGTTCGTGGTTGAGCATGGGGTTCAGGATTACAGCTTGCGCTATGTCGAGAACATGCGCTATATCGAGCAGCAGAACTGCAAGTTCGATAAAACAACCCTTCCGCCCGACCCTCCGTTTATCCTTCCGGACGATTACGAAGAGCCCTACCTTCCGGCGCGAGATATAGAACTCAGCCAATCGGACGAGGAATGGATAAAAAAAAGCCGCGCGCGAAAACTCAACTACCAGCAGCTTTTCTTCCTCGTCACAGGGCTTGTCCTGCCGCGCAAGACAAAGGTTTCGAGGGATGTAATTGACTATGTCAAAGCGCAGGGCGCTACGGATGATGTGGCTCACGAGATCGCGGCGATGTCCGCGCTCACCCAGTCCTTGAGCATACGGGATCTCCTCGACACAGAGCTGATGGACGAGGATGCAGAAACGGACTGCGAATACGACGAGGCGGGCGATGGCGACGACGATGAGCAGAACCCGTTTATACAGGTGGAAAAACTGAAGGCGGAACTCGCGCGGATGCGCGTGGAAAACGGCAACCTGGAGAAAAAGCTTTCCGATATGCGCGGCAGCCTTTTGGACGCCGAGCGCGAAAAGAAGCGACTGGTTGACCGCGCCGCGAAAGAAAAGGAGAAGTTTGAAGACGACAGGGCGGAGCTTGCCGAACTGCGCGAATTCGTGTTCAGCCTGAAAAACGATTACGCGAAATATGGCGAAGAGGACGCGGACGGCGATGAGCGCTATCAGTTCCCCTACGACGCGACATTGCGCATAGTCGTCTTTGGAGGGCATACCGCGTGGAGAAAGATGATTAAGCCCATGCTTCCCAACGTAAGATTCTACGAACAGGAGACGCTGTCGTCGCCGGATGTGGTGAGAAACGCCGACGTCGTTTTCATTCAGAGCAACGCCATAGGCCATAAATTCTTCAACGTGGTCATGGACGAGGCGCGCCGGTCGCGAACGGAGTACCATTATCTGATGTACGCGTCGGCCCGAAAATGCGCGGAGCAGATCTGCGAAAGGGATATGAAGTCACTTCGATAGCGACCGTTAACCGTCCAAAAGCGGCAGCGATACCCATATCGTCGTTCCCCGCCCAACGGCGCTTTCAGCCCCTATTTGGCCCCGATGCCGTTTTGCTATTTCACGCGCTATCGACAGCCCCAAACCGCTTGATTTGCCGCGACCGTTCCGCCCCGTCGAATAATAGCGCGTGAATATTTTCGGGATATCGTCTTGCGGGATGCCCGCGCCCGTGTCCGTGATCCGGCATACGGCCTGTCCGTCCTCCCTGGTCAGGCTTACGGATATTTTGCCGAATGACGGCGTATGTATAAACGCGTTGTCCAACAGGTTCTGATAAAGCTGTTGAAGCCTTGCCGCGTCCGCCCACACCATGCAGGGCGACTCGCCGCCCGTCAATGAAAGCTCTATATTTCCCAGTCGCGCGTTTTGCTGGTTTTCGCTCACCAGCGCGTTTATCAGCCTCGCCAGATCCACATTGTCTTCTTCGAACAATATCGCGTCCGATTCAAGCTTTGCAAGCATGAACAGATCCCCGGTCAGGCGCTGCAGATACAGGGTTTTTTCGCAAAGCGAACGCTTCATGGCTTCATCGTCCTTTGAAGTGCTCAGCAGTTTAAGGTTTTCATGGAGTATAAACAGCGGGCTTCTTATATCGTGGAATATATTGAGCATCAGATTATGCTTTCGGTTCTGTTCTTCTCTTAGCTGGAGCGTGCGTTTTTCAACCAGGTCGTCCAGTTGCAGGTTTATATCCCTCAACTGCGCGGACAGGCGCTCGGACTCCACGTATTTATCCGCGAAGCGTCGGTTTATGACCAGCATGCAAAACAACAGGTATATCATGTAGCCGAATTGGTCTACCGGGATGCAAGCCAGAAAATTTCCCGCGTTGCGCAATCCGAGAGTATTTACCAAAAACAGGCTCATCACCATGCCCTCGTCAATGGCGTAGCCGAGTATGAGCGCGAGCGCGTCGGGAGCGCCGTCTCGCCACGCCGCGCATAGCGTATATATAACCAGCGGCAAAAGCAGCCATCTGACGAAGCTGTAAAAGCTGTAATTGCTAAGCGCGCGCAGAAGCATGAGAAACACTGCCACCGCTATTATGACCGGAAAGGATATAAACGGCCTTACGCGGCGAGGCGTATAGTCGATCAGCAAAAACAGACATACGCATACGTTCATCAATACCGGCGCTATGGCGTTCATGGGCTTGATCATGGAATAAAAGCCATGGGATATATTGAGTATGGGATTGCTCGCGGAGCACGCAAGCGAAAACAGCGAAAACAGCGACACCAGTGAAAACACGAGCAGATATTTTTCCGTGCGCTTTCGCGTGAATAGCACGAGGCTTTCAATCACAAGTATAATATGCATGCCTATGGCGAGCGTTATTACGCCCCAGACCGCCATCTGGCTCGAGCGCGCGGCGCTTTCCCATCCGATCAGTATCTTTGTCGGAGACATGAGGCCGCGGCTAATGATTTCGCGCGGCTTGTCGGACGTCGAATCCGACGTTATGGTAAGCCGCATATGCCGTTTTCCTTCCAGAAGCGAGGGCTGAAGCGTAAACTGTATAACCCGCCGGTATACATCGTCCTCCCGGTAACTAAAAACCTCCTCGCCGTCCAAGCTTGCGGTGAATGGCGTCATGTCCGCGAGCTTCAGCGTTATCCCTTCCGGAATCCTTTCGGGTAAAAGCAGATGTATAATATACGATCCGGCGTCGTCGAGGTATTCAACGCCCGAAAGAGTATATTCCCCGAGGGGCGCGTCAGCGGGAATGTTATCCCCGTTATGCAAAACCGGCGTCGCGCCGTTCACGGACATGCAAATCGCGAGCGATATGGCCATGGCCGCAAAAAAAATGGAAATTGCGACATAAGCCTTTCTAAAGGTACCCTTCATGGCTTTTCATCCAATACGCGACCCTCGGGGTCGAATATATACCCCTTTCCCCAGACGCTTTTAAGATAGCGCGGTTGACTGGGATCAAGCTCTATCTTTTTCCTGAGGTTATATATGTGTACGGTCACGGTGCGATTGTCGCCATAGCTCAATTTGCCCCATATCTGTTTATACAGTTCCTGCGGCCTGAAATACCGGTTGGGATTTTGTATGAAATAGGCGATTATGCGCGACTCCATGGCGACCAGCGGTATGGGTTTTCCGTCTTTGTACAAAATCTGCGTATCGTAATCCAGCGTAAATGGCCCCGCTTTGAATCCTCCGTCGGGGCGGCCGTCTTTCTCCATGCGCGAGCGGCGGTAGTTAGCGAGTATTTTCGCGTTGAGCACGCGCGTGTCGAAGGGCTTGGTAATGTAGTCGTCGCCGCCGCATTCCAGCGCGCGGATTATCGTATCGCTGTCATCGAGACAACTTATGAACAGAATGGGGCAGCGATGCCATTTGCGCAACTGCGCGCACAGGGTTATGCCATCGGTATCGGGCAGCATTATATCCATGAGGATAATGTCGAACGCGTTGTGGGAAACATCCCGCGCCCGTTCACTGCCGTTGACCCACGTAACCTCAAATATGTCCTCCTGCGCAAGATAGTACTTTATTATGCGCGCTATCTCCGCGTCGTCCTCAACAAGCAACACTTGAATCATGCGAACGCCCTCCCTTATATCCGCGCGTTATAACATATATTATAATAAATAACCCGCAAAAGCAAGAAAACAACGGCAAAAAATAGCAGGGATTAGAATTGATATTTAATTGATAATTTTATGACGAATTTTATGCTATACTTATTTCATACAAAATATCATCAGGGAGGAATGAACATGGATCTGTCAAGAAGAAACTTTCTCAAAGGCGCCGCCGTTGGCGCGCTCGGCCTTGCGGCGGGAGGGGTATTGCTTCCGGCGGCGGGAGCGGAGGACTCCGCCATTGCGTGGGATGATACCTATGACGTAATCGTCGCCGGATTCGGCATAGGCGGCGCTACCGCGGCGGTAGTCTCGGCTGATTTGGGCGCAAGGGTGCTTTTGGTCGAAAAAGCGCCTGAGGCGGATGCCGGAGGCGGCTCTAAGTACGCCGGCCAATTGGTTTTGAGCACGGAAGACGCGGATGAATTCTACAAATACCTCGTGGCAATGACCGATCAATACGAGCACGTGAGCGACTATGAAGCGCTGCGCGTATACGCCGACGGCTGCGCCGAGAACTACGACTGGCTTATAAAGCTCGGCGCGAACGCGGACGTCATAGGCACCATGAGCATGTTCGAGTATCCGGAGCTTCCGGGCGTAGACTCGGTAAAGATTTGGCTTGTCACGGGCAGAAGCAACGACAGCGGCTATTATCGCCTTCTTAAGTCGAACGTCGAGGCGCGCGATACTATAGACGTGTGGTACGACAGCCCGGCAGTTCACCTCATTCAGGATCCCAAGACAAAGACGGTGCTGGGCGTTCAGATTCAAAAAGACGGCAAGATTCTCAACATAGCCAGTCGCGGAGGCGTCATACTCGCGACGGGCGGCTTTGAGAACAATCCCAAGATGATTACCAACTACCTTGACATGCCCTATGTCTATACCTGGGCGGCGCTTCACAACACCGGCGACGGCATTCGCATGGGCATGGAAGCGGGCGCCGATCTGTGGCACATGAGCGTATGCGCGGGCTATTTCTGGGGCTTCGTACCCGATGGCACCGACCCGACGACCGTTCGCTGCTATCGCCCCGGATCGGTTCCGTGGGGGAGGTCTCCGGCGCGCCTTGGCATGATGGTCGGCAAGGACGGAAGCCGCTGGATGAACGAAGCCCAAACCCACCGCCATGGGCGCTGGAATGTCGCCGGCGAATGGATCAGCATGAAGCACCCCGTTCCCGTACACGTCATATTCGACGAAGACGCGAGACTTGAGCACCTGACCGGCTTGTTCTCGATGTGGAGTCAGAATGGCGAAGAAGAAATCGAAAAGGGATGGATCATCAAGGCGGACACTCTCGAAGAGCTGGCGGAAAAACTCGGCATGAACGCCGATAATCTCGTCAGAGCCGCTCAGGACATAAACGACGCCTTCGACGAGGGTCGCAGCGCGCAGTATGAGCGTCCCGCGGACACGCTTCAGCCCATTCGCAAGGCTCCGTTCTACGCCATAAAGATGGCGCCTACGATGTATAACACCGACGGCGGTCCCCTTCGCAACGCCAAAGCCGAGGTGCTCGACACGAACGGCGATCCCATTCCCCACCTGTTCTCATGCGGCGAGCTTGGCTCCATTCAC
Source organism: Clostridia bacterium (assembly GCA_030526935.1). Classification (GTDB taxonomy): domain Bacteria; phylum Bacillota; class Clostridia; order Christensenellales; family Aristaeellaceae; genus JAUNBY01. The sequence goes on along the minus strand of JAUNBY010000084.1, from coordinate 702 downwards.
GGCCATATGTACAACGGCGGCGGAAACATCGCCGAATGTACGATATTCGGGCGCATAGCCGCGCGCGGTGCCGTAGCCTGCGCATCGGAACTGACCGGCACTTTCTACGGGGAAGGAAACGGCCCGAAGCCCGAAGCCTCGGACTCTCTCGGCGCGCAGGAGATAACCGGAAATTATAAGGACGGAGTGTATACGGCATACGGCGAGGGCATGATTGGCCGCTTCCCGGTGACGGTGACAATCGAAGGCGGAAGGATAACCGCGGTGGAGGTTGGCGATCACGGAGAAACGCCGGGCATAGGCACAAACGCCATAGACGCGCTCCCGGGAGCCATAGTGGAAGCGCAGACATACGACGTAGATGTCATTGCGGGCGCGACGATGACGTCCAACGCCATTAAGAGCGCGGTTAAGGCCTGCCTTATAGAGGCGTCCGTCTGACGGATCGCCGTAGCGCGGCGTATCCGTAAGCCGCGGAATATAGCGCAGTTCGCGGAAAGTTTAAAAAGTAGACTGAAGATTTCAATGTAGCCATATAACGCGGGTAGATATTCTCAAAATCCCATCAGACGCCCTGGAACGGTAAAAATCCCGGTATCTCGATGAAAACGGAGCCTCGTGGCTCCGTTTTTGTTTGGAAAAGTGGCAAAGTTGGGGCGGGAGGGAATATTTATTTACCCGTCGGTGATTGCAAATACTGAC
>JAUNBY010000551.1 GCA_030526935.1 Clostridia bacterium | reverse complement strand
CTCGTGCGCAAAGCATTGAGGATAAGCCGTCGTTCATCGCGATGAAGACCATCAAGGGCAAGGGGATAAGTTACATGGAAGATAATAACGCCTGGCATAAGCGTACCCCCACCGGTGAAGAAGTGGAGATCGCCCGTCGCGAACTGGAGGTGGAAGCATGAAAACCTGTAGCACACGCGAAGCCGCCATGCGCGCGCTGATTGAAGCGGCTCGCGACGATGAAAAGCTGCTTATCGTTTCTCCCGATTCAATTCTGGCGGCGCGGGCGGTTCCATTTATGAAGGAATTTCCCGACCGCCTCGTCGAAGTTGGCATAGCCGAGCAAAACGCGGTTGACGTGGCGGCCGGGCTTGCCGCTTGCGGAATGAAGCCGGTCGTTATCACCTATGCCGGGTTTTTGACGATGCGCGCCTGCGAAATGATGCGTACTTTCGTGGCATATCCGGGATTGAACGTCAAGTTCATAGGGCTTAACGGCGGCATGCTTGGCGGGGAACGCGAGGGCGTGACCCATCAGTTTTACGAGGATTTAGGCATACTTCGCTCCATGCCCGGCATCGCCATTCTGACGCCCAGCGATGGGCATCAGGCTTATAAGGCGGCTAAAAGCATGCTTTCAATAGACGGACCCGCGTATCTGCGGCTTGCCAGCGGGCGGGAACCGGAGGTATTTGACGACGCGGTTCCGTTTGAATATGGACGCGTGCGCGAGGTTATGCGCCTTGGAAGCGACGTCGCGGTATTCGCCTCGGGCTACATCATGAACCGCGCCATCGACGCGGTGCGGGCCATGAAAGCCGACGGCATCGGCGCGACGCTCGTCGAAGTGTCCACGCTCAAACCGCTGGACGAGCCAGGCGTCGCCGAAGTGCTCGCAAACGTCAGAGCGGCTGTGACGGTTGAGGATCATAATATTTATGGCGCGCTCGGCAGCGCCATATGCGAAGCGGCCTGTAAGTATCATCCGCTTCGGGTGGAACGCGTCGGGCTTCCCGACGTATATCCCCGCAGTGGATGCGCCGAGGAGTTGTTGTCTCAATACGGTCTGTCGGTTCAGGACATCATTGCCGCCGCCAAGAGGGCGCTGCAAAGTTGACTAAAACCGCCGCGCGCGATATAATAAAGGAAAACGCCGCCAGGGATGGCTGAACGCATCCCGCGCGAAGCAAGTGGAGTGTATACATATGGCTGACAAACATCCCCCTTCCCTATTAAGGCCGATGAACAACCGTTCAGTGGTGGATCAGATCATAGAGCGTCTGACCGGCACCATACTGTCGGGAGAACTTCGTCCCGGAGACCGCATTCCCACGGAAGCGGAACTTGTCGAATCTATGGGAGTGGGACGAAATTCGGTGCGAGAGGCTATCAAGGCGCTTGTCGCCATGGGGGTGTTGAATATCCGCCGCTCCGAAGGCACATTTGTCGCGAACGGATTCTCCGATCGAATGCTGGAGCCAATGGTCTACGGGCTGATGCTGGAGGGAGGCGATACTCCGGCGGTATACGAATTGCGAGATCTGGTTGAGACGGGCGTGCTTCGCATGGCGATAGAAAAGGCGGACGCGCGGGGAATAGAGGGACTGCGCGCCGCTTTGGACAACATAGCTGAAACAATACGGAATTCCCCCGATTGCGAATCTTTAATGGATGCGGATATCGCGTTTCACCATAAACTGCTCGATATCGTCGGCAATCCCATGATAACTAAGATATCCCAGGTGATAGAGAGGATATCCCGCCAGACGCGGGAATATACCGTGCAAATGT
>JAUNBY010000550.1 GCA_030526935.1 Clostridia bacterium | reverse complement strand
CGCGAAGCTCCGTGACAGAGGGGTTAACTTGCTTGGGTTGATGACATTGCCCCTCAGGGGAAGGTGGCAGTGCGAAGCACTGACGGATGAGGTTCGGCGGGCACCTGGCGCTTCGCGCGGTCTGCGACCCCCAGAGGGGAAGGCAAAGCTTAAAGCAGCTTTGCGGACAAGTCCAGCTTTATCTGCGACGTGACGACTATCCCCGCCTCAATTCCGAATTGAATTACCCAGTTGACGAAACAAGGGTGAATAGTAACAAACCGCCGCGACGGGATCCGAGCTATGAATAAGGCTTTGGCTGCGTCCATATATTGTAAGGCGAAAGGCGCGCAAGCGCGCGCATACGGGAGGTAGCCATGCAAGTATATCTGGACAACGCCGCGACCAGCCACCCTAAGCCCGAATGCGTAGTTAAGGCGGTCGTAAGGGGCATGACCGAACTGAACTGCAATCCCGGCCGCTCGGGACACGACCGCGCGATAGCTGGAGCTATGGCGCTGATGTCCTGCCGCGAAAGCCTGGCGAAGGTTCTTGGCTGCGATGACGCGATGTCGGTCGCCTTTGCGTTTAACTGCACCGACGCGCTGAACCTCGCGATAAAGGGGTCGCTGAGCTACGCGGATCATGTGGTGACGACGATGCTTGAGCATAATTCGGTCATACGCCCCCTTAGAACGCTCGAAGCTCAGGGGATGATATCCCTGAGCATCGTCGAGCCAAATGAAGAGGGCATTATAACGCCAAACGCGATACGGGCGCGGCTTAAGAGAAATACGCGCCTTGTAGCGGTTACTCACGCCTCGAACGTCACGGGTGTAATACAGCCTGTTGCCGCGATAGGAAAAATGCTTGCGGATACTAATGCCGCCTTTTTAGTCGACGGCGCTCAGGCGATAGGCGTCCTGCCCGTAAATGTAAAATACCTTGGCGCTACGATGTATGCTTTTCCCGGGCATAAGGGTCTTCTGGGCCCGCAGGGTACGGGAGGAGTGTATATCGACGCCGGGTTCGATTTGAACACCGTCAGAGAAGGGGGAACCGGCTCCAGTTCCGAGTTAACGACGCAACCTCGGGAGCGCCCCGAACGCTATGAGAGCGGAACGGTGAATTTACATGGCCTCGCGGGATTGGACGCGGGCGCAAATTTCGCCATGGAAAACGAACTTACCATACGTTCGCACGAGAGGGCGCTTGTTGAACAGATGCAACGCGGATTATCCCAAATCGACGCAGTGACGGTTTACTGTGCAGGCGACGTCCGCAATCGCGTCGGAGTGGTTTCGTTTAACATAGGTGACTATTCTTCATCGGCGGTCGCGGACTGCCTTAACCGCGCGGGTATAGCCGTCAGGGGCGGCCTTCACTGCGCGCCGGGAACCCACATAACGCTCGGAACGCTTGAACGCGGTGCGGTGCGCGCGAGCGTAGGTTACGCGACGAGCGCGGGCGACGTGGAGAAGCTTATAAAAGAGGTTCACAATATCGCCGGAAACGGGCTGAGGTAAACGCGCGAGCGTCCGCGCAAATGACATTTGAGCGGTCTTTTTGCGTCATGTATCGCTATTTCCTCAAAAATATCGTATTCCTGCGAAAAAGCGCATCCCGGTAGAAAATTTCACCGGATCCAGGCGGTTTGGATTGTGTCAATACACCCTAAATTATAAAGAGCTAAATAATTATATTGAATTTGGAGCTTATTTGTGATAGAATACCAGCAGAGAATCTGCATTCACGCAAGGAGGATACATTTTAATGAAAAGATTGGTCTGTA
>JAUNBY010000083.1:7042-10157 GCA_030526935.1 Clostridia bacterium | reverse complement strand
CCATCTGCGTTATGCTCTTTATTGGCTCGTCGCCCGCGCTTTCAAGTATAGCGTTGATTAGCTCCAGCATTGCTATTCTTGTCGTTTCGTCGGAAAACATGTAGTTGAACATTACGTCCGTCAGCGGGTCGAGAATCAGGCGCTTGAGTTCTTCCATCGGCATCGCCTCCGTCGGTTCTTTCCTTTTATATTATAGCAGATACAGAGGAAAAACGCAATAAAAAGACGCTATCGATGTTGCGGCGTCGACATCCCCGGTTAAACGAAGTTAGTCTAAAACTTCATATTACATGCAGCAAATATATGGTATAATCAATCGATATCGCTTTTATGGAGGGTATGATGCTTTCAGGGTATTTGCGCTCGGGCGCGGAAAAAATGGGGATGAAGCTTGACACCGGCGTGATCGATGGTATCGCGCGATACCACGAGCTGCTCACACGCGCCAATGAAAAGTTCAACCTCACCCGAATATCCGCCGATCCACGCGAATCGGCTTTTCGCAACTACCTCGACTCGCTCGCGCCAATTGCGTTCAAAGGCCTTGCAGACGGCGCGAGGACGATTCTCGACGCCGGATCCGGAGCGGGGCTTCCGGGCGTTCCTCTGGCGCTGGCGCTTAAAGAATGCCGCGTTACGATGATAGATTCATCCGGAAAAAAGGTCAGGTTCATACGCGATGCCTGCCGTCAGTTGGAACTCGACGCGCAAACTATCCACGCGCGCCTCGAAGACTGCGCCAGAAAAGCCGACCTTCGGGAAAAATTCGACGCGTGCGTATGTCGCGCGCTCGCGCCTATGAGGGTTCTTGTCGAAATTACGCTTCCATTCGTAGTTGTAGGAGGCGTGTTGATAGCGTATAAGGGGCCGTCCGCCATGGACGAACTCGACGCCGCGCAAAACGCCATAGAACTGCTCGGCGGAAAAGCCCTTCCGATTTTAAAGGTTCCATCCCCCGCCGATGAATGGGAACACAGGCTCGTAGTCGTAAAAAAAGTCGCGCCGACGCCCGCCGCATATCCAAGAAAAGCGTCTATACCGACAAAAAATCCTTTGTGAAAGGGGACAACAGATGCAAATCGACTTCGTTCCGCTTTTCAGCGGTTCGAGCGGCAACGCCATATACATAAGGGCTGCGGATACGCGCATACTCGTTGACGCCGGGGTTTCCGCCTCGCGAGTCGCAAATGAATTGGAAAAGATAGGCGTCGAGGCGGGTATGCTCGACGCCATAGTGATAACACACGAGCATTCCGACCATGTGTCGGGCGTGGGCGTACTCTCAAGGCGACATATGGTGCCCCTTTACGCCACGGAGGGAACTTGGTCGGCCATGAATGGCAAACTCGGAAAACTCCTGGGCGCCAACCGAAGGGTGGTCGAGCCGGGTCGCGATTTCTACGTGGGAGATATGGCGATAACGCCCTTCAGCATACCTCACGACGCCTCTCAACCCGTCGGATATACCGTATCGGTCAGAGGCGTGAAGTTCGCCGTCGCTACCGACATAGGCCATATGACGGGCGATATAATCAACTGCCTCGACGGTTCGCACGCCATCGTTCTCGAAAGCAATCACGACGTTGAAATGCTCAAAGCGGGGCGCTATCCCTATGAGCTTAAAAGGCGCATACTCGGACATAAAGGACATCTGTCAAACGATGCCGCCGCACAGGCCGCAGTGGAACTTGCCGCTCGCGGCGTGAGGCATATAATACTCGGTCATCTGAGCGCGGAAAACAACCATCCAAGCCTGGCGATTCAAACGGTTAAAGCCGCCGTCGAAAACGCCGGGCTCGCCGGAAATACGGCCATCGACATAGCCGGACGCGACGGAATAAGCGCGGTTTACCACTTTGAGGTCTAGTATGCAAAACGATTATGTTCAAGACGCCGCAGGGATTTACTTTCTCTCGTCGGTGATGATAATAATATCCGGCTTTGCCGGGTCGTTCGCTATATATATGGGGTATGGGAATATCACAGTGTACGAAGTGAATATCTTCGCTATGGCGATATTCATGCTTATGCCCGTTATGGCGCTCGCCCGGGCTAATCCCGACCTGGCGCGGAAGTTCTCCCCGGCGGGGTTGTCGCGCTCGCGTCCGGCAATTATGCCATTGGCGGTCTGCGCGTCTGTCTTCGCGGCGTTCGCGATGACCAACGTCGGAAACGTCGTATATTCAGCCCTTGAAGCCGTAGGATACACTCCCGCGGAAAGTACGCTCATTCCGACCGACTGGCGCGAACTTACGACTTTTGTCATCTCGTCGGTATTCGTCGCCGCCGCGTGCGAGGAAGCCGTATTGAGAGGGGCAATCCTCACGGCGTTTGAGCCTGGCGGTTCCTGGCGCGCCATAGTCGTTTCGGCGGCGCTTTTCGCGATATTGCACTGCCGCGTAGAGTCCCTCGTTCAGAGCTTTTTGGCCGGGATAATGCTGGGATTCGCGACGGTCGCGACGGGAAGCGTCATGACAAGCATCGTCATGCACGCGACCTATAACGCGACCATAATCGGCATGAGCTTTATGTCGGTCGATTGGCAGTTGGCTCTGTTCGGCGCGGGTATCGCGCACGACGTCGCCGCATCCGCGATGCTGATGATGATCGTCGCGGCGATACTCGCGGGGATAAGGCATTTGTCCGGGATGGAGTTCACGCCGGGAGGCGGAAATACATCGATGAGCGCGAACGCGATCATATTGCTGTCGGCCGGAATCGCAACGGCATTGTGCGTCATGGCGGTTAACGCCGTGCAGGGAATCGCTAAGTAGGCTAAGGAGACGACGATGAGGATATGCATAATCTGCGTGGGAAAACTCGGCGAGAAGTGGCAAAAACTCGCCTGCGACGAGTATTTAAAGCGCCTTGGACGCTTTGCCCGCATCGAAATGGTCGAACTGCCCGATGAACCGGAATCCGATAAACCTTCTCCCGCAATGGAAAAGCGCGCGGTAGATCGCGAGGCGGCGAGAATACTTTCCGCGATAAAACCCGCGGATCTGGTCGTAGGGCTTTTTATCGACGCGGACGCGCCGGATTCAATAGCTCTTTCTAAAAAGCTCGCCGCATGGCGGGACAGCTCACGGCGCGTCGTATTCGTAATAGGCGGAAG
>JAUNBY010000083.1:0-6942 GCA_030526935.1 Clostridia bacterium | reverse complement strand
AGCTCGCCGCATGGCGGGACAGCTCACGGCGCGTCGTATTCGTAATAGGCGGAAGCCTCGGATTAGGCAGCGCCGTCGAGAACCGCTGCGATGAAAAGCTGTCGTTTTCGCGCCTCACCTTCCCTCATCAGCTGATGCGCGTCATTCTGCTTGAACAGATGTACAGAGCCTTCAAAATCGACGCGAATGAGAGATACCATAAATGACGTCGCTCGCCGCTTACTAAACTAAACCTTAAAATATATTGACATAACCACCCTGCCATGCTAGAATGTAAATGTGGCGTATAAGCGAAGGGTTGCGAGGATCGTTGCGTTTTCCTCAATCGCCGTCGGGCGACGTTCGCGAGCTTTCGCGCCGACGCGCCGTCCGCCGTTACCGTTGTATAACAGGTAAGCACAGTCCCGCGTAAGCCGCGCGTGAACCGTCGTCGTAGTTGAGCGGCGGCGGTATTTTAATGACGAGACTCGCAGTGGAGCAATATATTCAGGAGAGTAATCAGATGAATCTTCCAAACGCGCTGACCATCATAAGAATGATACTGATACCGGTTTTCTGCCGCCTGTTCGCGCAGGGCAATCATGGATGGGCGCTCATCGCCTACATAGCGGCGGCTTTCACGGATGCGCTGGACGGCTTTCTCGCAAGGCGGCTAAACCAGATAACCACCTTCGGCAAACTCATAGACCCGCTCGCCGACAAGCTCATGCAGTTGGCAATGCTGTTTTGCCTTACGAGCATTGCCCGCATTCATATAATCGTAGTCATAATATATCTGATACACGATATAATTATGGTAATAGGCGGGGTGTTCTTTTTTAAGAATGGCATAGTCGTTCAGTCCAACGTTTTCGGAAAGATAGCGATGGTTCTTCTCGTGGTGTCGATACTCATGGTATATCCCTACCCGCCGGATTTCGTCGTGTGGCTTACGCGTGGAAAGTGGCTGCTTCCCGCGGGTAGAATAGTGTTGCTGCTCGCGGTGATCATGGCGTTCATCGCATTGGTGAATTATGCGCTGGACTATAAAAAGAAATTAAGGGGGCGTTAATGTGGATGAGCGTTGTATTGGAGTTTTCGACTCCGGCGTAGGCGGAATAAGCGTCTTAAAGTGCCTTGTTGACGTTCTCCCCAACGAAAAATACATCTATTACGGCGATACGAAAAACGCTCCCTACGGCGACAGATCCGCCGCCGAAATACTCGCCCTCACCAGATCCTGCGTAGACAAGCTTTTATCCATAGGCATAAAGGCGCTGGTAATCGCCTGCAATACCGCGACCGCCGCCGCCGTTTTCACTCTCAGACAGCAGATGAATATCCCCATAATCGGCATGGAGCCGGCTTTGAAGCCCGCCGCCCTCGACAGGCTCTTTGGCAATATATTGGTGATGGCAACTCAGGCAACTTTGAGCCTGGACAAATTTAAAACGCTCATGGAAAAATACGGACAGCACGCCCTGTTATGCCCCTGCCCCGGCCTTATGGAGTTCGCCGAGCGCGGCGAAACGAACTCGCGTTCCCTGGATGAATACCTCGAAAACCGCCTCGCGCCATACAGAAATATGAACATCGAGTCGGTCGTGCTGGGCTGCACTCATTACGTCTTCTTAAAGGACGCCATCGCCAGGGTGCTTCCGGGCGTAAAACTCTACGACGGAAACTACGGCACCGCAAAGCGCCTTATGGATATACTAAGCGCCCGCGACAGCCTCTCAGACGGCCCGGGCGAAGTGCGGTTCATGTCGTCGGACGACAGATCCGTGGATGTAATGCGCTTTTTGTTCTATAACTGAACGTTTTTCCGGAGCATTCATCCATTCATCAGTCATAATTTCAAGCGATGTCAAAACCCCGCGAGGGACTATATCGTCTCCCGCGGGGTTTGCATATTGCCGTACAATTATGCAGTTAAGCTCCCGCCACGCAATTCTTGCCCGCAATATATCCATAATATACGCAAAGCGAATGGCTTATGCCTCTGAAGCATATGGGGTATTCCACCGCGTAGCGGCTGCCCTGTACGTTTCCGCAGACATAGAGTCCGGGAATCTGCCGGCGGCTGGGACTTGCGGGGTCTCCGGCGGTGAAAGTGTGGCAATTCTCGTCGCTCTCAAGGCCGCCGACGCACACCAGCATGGAGGTCGTGCCCCACTTTGTGGCGTAGAAGGGGGCGTTTTCTATGGCGAACATGCGCTGTGCGGGCTTTCCGAAGTCGTCATCGGAGCCGGCTTTGGCGAGCTCGTTGTAGCGTTCGATGCTATTGAGCGCCCTTTCTAGATTTTCGCCCTCGAAACCCAGATTGGTCAAAAGCTCCTCGAGCGTATCTCCCTTCGCGAGATAGGACTCCGCCTTAGCGGATACCTTGGTATATTGCCTGTCTGTGTAGTTGGGATTGCTTTCGTCCTCGTCCTCGGGGATTATATAGCAAAGTCCGCCGTGATTGGCAGGCATATAGGGTATCTGATCGGGCCAGTTGCTGTCGTAAATCTGGAAGGAGGTATGCTCGGGCTGAAGCTCTATCTGGTTTTCAAGCTGCTGACCGGGGATGGATTCGTTCATGAAGCGCTCTCCGCGAAGGTTTATCTGCAAAAACGGCGTTACACCCATGCCGCTTCCCATGTGGTGAGTCATGGGGGCGTGGTAGTCCTGAACCTTGGCTCCGACCCAGGCGCCCAGGCGCAGACCGTCGCCGCTCGAGATGGTCTTTCCCTCGACGTCTACGCCGAGCATTCCCATCGCTCCCATGTTCATGATGTTCTTTTCCTGCATTTCAGGGCAGAAATGCTTCATTATCTTCTCGTCGCCCGAGTTATCTCCGGTGGCGAGTATGACGCCACTTGCGGCATTGAACTGAAGATAGCGATTGCCGTTTTGCGCGTCGCGCACGATTATTCCGGTTACGCGGCCCTCGTCGTCTTTCAAAAGCTTCGTGCCGAAGCATCCGTAATAGACCTGTGCGCCGTTGGAAATGGCGTCGTTCAGCTGAGCCTCGACGATAAAGCCCTGCTGGTCGCGGCGGCTGGAGCGGAATTCCATTGACGACGGGAACGTCGGGAATTCCTCGTTTCTATAGTCGTAATGCTCGGGCTGCGGCCAGGCGAGGGGCACGAGAATTCCCTTGTCATACTGCTCCTGGGTCACGACCTCACGGGTGCTGTCGCAGATCGTCAAATCGGGATAGGCGGACAGGAACCAGTCCATGGCTTCGTGACCGTGCTCAGCCCACTTTTTCAATATCATCCTCTTGTTGCGGTAAGTGCATTCCCTCATCAGCCTGTCGACGACCACGTCGGTATCGACTATGCCCTCGCGTCCCCAGCGCCTGTTGAGGGAACCGTTGAGAAGCGCGTATTCGCCGGAGCGGCAGTTGAACGACGCCGACTTTTCGATAACGGCGACGCTCGCGCCTTCTTCCGCCGCGGCGCGCGCCGCGCATATTCCCGCGAGTCCCGCGCCGACGACCACGACGTCGAAATCCATAACCTCGGCTATTTCGTCTATTTGCGGCTCGGCTCCCAGCCAGTCGCCGTCTTCGGAATCGGTCTCGGCGGCTACCGTGATAGTCGCGCCCACCGCCTGATCGATACAGGCCTGAGCCGCCGATATGATCGCGTTGGATGTTACCGTCGCGCCCGATACGGCGTCTACCTGGGCGGACTGGGCAGAGAGTATCTGCTGCGCGAACTGTTCTCCCAATCCCGCGCCAATACCCGCCGTCTCGTTCGACACGTCAACTACAACGTCGGTTATGTTTGAGGCGTCGAAAGTCATAGTGACCACCACGTCTCCCATGCCCTGAGTTGTAGCGGAATAGGTACCGGGAGTGTAGATGCCCGATTCAGGCTCGGCGGCTACAATCCCGCCAAAAGCCGACGTCGCCGCCATTCCCAACGCGCCCGCCGCGGCTCCCTTTAAGAAATCTCTGCGCGAAAGCTCTTTTTTCATATCGTTTCCTCCCGTTATTATATTATTTGGTACAAACAATTATATTACCGCCGTTCAATCATGTCAATATGTACCATTGAACTTTAATTATCGTGTCGGGAGCGCAAAACTGTAAGCGCGATAAATCATTGCTGTGGCGCGATTGCTCGCCGCTTCAACGTCGCTAAGAAAAAGATACCGCCGATGCCTATTGCATGCAGGTCTCGAAATCATCATTTCGGCGGAGGAGCCCGAAGCCGTGAAAACGGCGGAAGAATTCGAACGGCCTCCCACCATAGAGGCGGCTTTTAGCTCTATTTTGCAGGAAAATAAATGAGCCTGCCTTACACGGTAAGCTCATTTGCTATAACTAATGTCGGATACTATGGTGCCGGTGGTGGGACTCGAACCCACACGCCATTATAGCACTCGATTTTGAGTCGAGGTCGTCTGCCATTCCGACACACCGGCAAACCATTATGATAGCTGAAGGAATGTAAGAGAATAACACCTCTTCGGAACCTTCGAAACGAATGGCATTATAACACATTCCACTAAAGAACGCAATACCATCGCGGTTATTTTTACGATAACACGCAAGTACGCGCGAGTAAGAATGACCCGGCGCCTGGCCGGGTCATTGTATCGGGTTCGCTCGAAGGGCGCGTCGCGGTCGCCGCGCGATGAATAAGGGCTATGCGCTTTGTTTGCTCGCGGGTAAGTATGGCCGTTTCGCCGCGGGCGATTCCCGTTAGACACTGTATAGCCCCGGCGAATCCCCGTATATCAGTTCCTCAAAAGCGTTACTGTAATCTCGCCACCCGCTTCATCCATCGTGAAAATTTCCTCGACGGGGGCGAAGCCTTCGGGAACCATCAATACGTGTATTTCGTAGGGGTAGGGAGCCGCGGTATGGCTAGCCAGTCCGTTTTCGTCGGAGACGACGACCGCGCAAGTTCCCTCGTCGCACACCTGGGTCATTACGCCCGTTACCGGGTTGCCCTCTTCGTCGATATATCTTACGACGTATGTAGCCTCGGAGGGAAGTTCGACATCATTCGCCTGTTTCTGGCTCGCGTCAAGGGCCGTGTGCAGTGACACGCCGGTGGCCGCCTCGAAAGGCGTGCCGTCCATATACGCGGCGACGTCGATATTATCAAGCGAAACCTCGGGATAGACCGCCTTTATAGACGTCTTTATATAGCTGTTTACGGCCTCCTCGGACGGGAACAGCATGATGAACGCGTAGGTGTCGTATGAAATCACGTTGGTGAGCATGAAGTGAGTATACTGTACGTCGGGGCTTATGGAAGTCTCGAGCAAAGCGCCCGATTCATCCTTCTCAAGCCCGGAAAGCATGTGATACTGAACCGACGCCGCATCGCTCTGCCCGAGGATTAAAAAGCGCTCGTCAATGCCGTCGCCCAGATTTATGCGCAGCCGCACGTCGCCGTCAATTACGTATAATTTCATGAACGCTTCCTCTAAATTCCCGTAATTGTCGAGCGTCGCGAATTCACGCGCGTCGGACAGTATATCGATGGACGCCGTATTTCCCGAAAGGCTTCTTGGCGTCGACTGTACGAAGGGGTCCTCCCACGCGGCCGCCTCGTCGCCCGTTATGAGCTTTACGTTTCGTATTTGCGCGACAACCTCGCCGGCTTCAGCCTCGTCGCCCGTATCAAGGCCCTTGAAGAAATCAAAATGCACGGTGTACGAGCCGTCCTCGTCAAATTTTACGCCGTCTTGCGTCCATTCCCCGTTCTCGCCGGTGTACAGCTTGACGGCGGTGACCTCTTCCGCGCCGGACGCGGCTATGGAAACGGTCATGCGATCCAAATATGTAGCCCCGTCGACGCGGTATTCATACGTCATCACGTCGCCCGCCGCGGCGTTGACTTCGACGTACATATTCGCCCGCGTATTGGGTATCTCGACGTTAGCGGCGCAGGCACAGCTTCCGTCATCCGACGGGACAAAAGGCGCCACGTCTTCCTGCGTCGAGCAGTCCATTACAAGGTCGCTTCCCTCGGCGTTGGCGGCGGCGGACAGCGCCACGGAATCGGACGCCTCGGGCAGCGCTATCGCCGGCACTTCCAGCATAAGCACGGACTCGTCGTAACCGTCTGCGGTGTACGTCCCGAAAAGAGAGATGAACTGCTGAAGCGAATAAACGGCTCCGGTATGGTAAAAGCACAGTATGCCATTTCTGTCGACAATCGCGGTGGTGGGGTATCCAGTGAGGGGGATTTTGTCAGCCATGCCCGCCGAGTCCCTTCCCATGGGGAATGTCAGCCCCATCTCTTCCTGGTACTGCGTTATCACCTCGTCGGTATCCGGAGGGTATATGGACAGGGCTAATATCTCTATGTCGTCCTTCATCAGCTGATATGCCTGCTCCATAAACGGAAACTCCTGGCGGCAGGGAGAGCAAAACGTTCCCCATATGTTAATAACAACCGCGTCCTTCTCCTCGAGAAGCCCGTAAAGCGAAAAGGTTCGCCCGTCCGACATGGTGACGGTAAAGTCGTCGACCTTATCGCCAAGCGCGTATACGCCGGCGCTTTCCTCGCCAACAGCCGTCGCCGCAAATAAAACCGCAACTGTAAGTATAGTGCAAATCAATTTAATAGCCCGCATGAACACACCTCCAATTAATTACAGTGATATCCGGTCTTTTCACAAAGCACAATTATATCAGCATCGAAGAATCGAATCAACGGCGAAGCGTACATTTTGTTTGAACGCCACATAAAGTTAACGGACATACTGTCGTTAAATGGCCGGGTTATCACTGTCCTCAGTCGAAGGCGGTTATCTAAATGCTCGAGTCCGTTATTGGCATAATGATGCGTACTTTCCCGCAAGCCGATCGCGTAGACGTGCGATAGCGGAACGGATTGAGCGCGCCAAGCGACGCCGACAGATCACCGGCGACCGACAACGCCATAAGCATCGCGCATACATAATACCCCGCCGCGCGAAGCGGCGGGGCAAGGGGCTAATCTCATCTCT
>JAUNBY010000082.1 GCA_030526935.1 Clostridia bacterium | reverse complement strand
GATTATAGCTCCAGAGGGTGGATAATGTCAATAGGGGTTTAGAAAAAAGTTTGCGATACAAGCGAATTACCTCGCTTATGAAAACATCGCCTGCGTGGGCGGGAGCTTCATGGCGCCGTCCAATATGGTAAAGGCGGGGGACTTCGCGTCGATTACCGCTCTCACACGCCAAGCCGTCGCAAACGCGTTGGGCTTTACCCTCGCGCACATTGGCGTGAACGGCCTTGACGCTCAGGACGGCATACAGATGGCTCGGCGCATGTCTCACATATTTGGCCTTCCAATAAAGGACGGCTTAAAAAGCGCCTTCTCGGGGACGATGGTCGAGTTCTCAAAGGGCGGGCTTCCCGGCAAAAACGGGCACATTGGCATAGGGACAATAAACGTCGCGCGGGCCATGCACTTTCTCGAACGGCGCGGCGCGACATTCCGCGAGGAATACCGCCACTATGACGGCAAAGTCGCGTTGGATGCCATATACCTCGATGAGGAAATAGGCGGCTTTGCCATACATATCGTCAGGAGGGCATGACATGAAACAGGTAGTGGGTTTCGGGGATTTTATCTTAAGGCTCAGCCCTCCGGGATACCTGCGCTTTATGCAGGCATCGTCGTTTGATATCAATTATACGGGCGCGGAGGCGAACGTGCTTGTATCGCTGTCGATGATGGGCGTCGATACGCAATTCGTCACAAGGCTTCCGGACGGCGACGTATCTCAAGCCGCGCTGTCAACGCTTAAAAAGCACGGGGTAGGGGTTTCAAACGTCGCCTTCGGGGGCGAAAGGATGGGCGTTTTCTATCTCGAAAAGGGCGCAAGTCAGCGCCCGTCAAAGATCGTCTACGACCGCAAGTTTACCTCTATAGCTGAAGCCCGATACGAAGACTTCGACTGGGATAACATCTTCTCCGGTGCGGGATACTTTCATATAACCGGCATAACGCCCGCTCTGAGCCACACAATGCCCGATGTGTGCATTCGCGCCTGCGAGGAGGCAAACCGGCGCGGTATCATCGTCACATGCGATTTGAACTACAGGAAAAACATGTGGACGCCCGACGAGGCAAAATCCGTCATGGAGAGGATAGTTCCGCTCGTTCACACGTTGATCGCCAACGAGGAGGACGCCGACAAGGTGTTGGGCATACGTTCGGAGGGAACGGACGTCGTATCCGGCGTCATCAACCGCGAGGGCTATATAGACGTTGCCCGGCAGATATGCGAGCTTTATGGCACAGAGCAGGTCGCCGTCACCCTTAGAAAGAGCCTGTCCGCATCCGATAACGACTGGGGCGCCATGCTCTATACCAAAGGCAAAGCGTATTTTTCTCGCACGTATCAGGTGAGGATAGTAGACCGCGTCGGCGGAGGCGATTCTTTCGCCGCGGGGCTTATATACGCGCTCGGGCATGATTTCGACCCTCAGCACGCCGTTGAATACGCCGCCGCCGCGTCGTGTCTGAAGCAGACCATGGAAATGGATTTTAACCTTTCAACCCCCGAGGAGATAGAACGCCTCGTCGCCGGCGATGGCTCCGGTCGCGTGAGGCGCTAGGCGTTCACCGGCCACAGCGTCATTTATGGTTTACAACGGCATCATAAAAGTATAACGGGGCTGTCTCACTAAGAGGCAGCCCCAAATATATACGCATTGACGCCCCCGGAACTTTGAGCGGATCGATTTGGCGTTTTGCGCCCTGAACCTATTCGAAGCACGAATCGGGCAGCGTCGTAAATCCGCTCGAATATGTCTTTACCTTATTAAGAACCCTGCTCCGGTCGGAACCCGTGAGCTTTACGGGGTTGGCGTTGTTTGTCGTCGAGTTGGAACTCATCGAAAGCGGTATAAGCTCGACCCCGGCGTCCGAGACCTCGCCAAGAACGGTATCGACGGAGAATGTCTGCTTGTAGAGCATCGTGTCCATGTCGTCGGGAGTGAGTATGGCGCTTGAGAGCGTGCCGAGGCTATAGACTATATATTTGCCGCGGTACTTCTCGACGCCGCTGACCACGTGCGGATGATGTCCCAATACCAGATCCGCCCCGGCCTTGATCGCGGCGCGTCCGAGCGAGCGCTGAGAGGACGAGACCTTGTATTTAAAATCGGTTCCCCAGTGGAAGGACGCGACGACTATATCGCACTTCTTTGCGAGCTTCTTGATTACCGAGGTTGCCAGCGTCGCTACGCTTCCGCCCGTCGGGTTAAACCCGCAAAATCCTACAGTCACGCCGTTTATCTCGATCGTCGCGGTGACTGTATTGCAGACGTAAGCCATGTCGTTGTTTCTCACATGGGTCTTCGTATTGCTAAGACCTACTGATCCAAAATCGAGCATGTGGTTGTTCGAGTGATTAACGACGTCTATTCCCGAATTGGCGAGGGATTGCGCGTAAGCGGGCTTTGCGCGGAATATATAGGTCTTATTGGAGGATACGCTCGTATTGGTAAAACAGCATTCGAGGTTTATTATGGAAATGGTATTCGCGGACTGAAATTCGGAGTCGATATTGCCAAGCATAGCTCCTCCAAATCTGCTGTACAAAGCGGCGTAATGCGACTCGGAGGCTTGGCCGCTCCTGCGCGGGTCGCCGCCCATGGTAATATCTCCTCCCGCGACTATCGTTACCTGCGAGGCGGTATCCATTCGCACCTTAATCGTACACTTTGCGCTGACGTTCCCGGCTTTTGCGGTGATAGTCGCCTTGCCGGAGGAAACGGCTGTCACGACGCCGTCTTCGACGGTCGCTATGGATTCGTCGGAACTCGTCCAGGTGACGGTCGGGTCGGTCGCCCCCAAGGGCTTGACCGTAGCGGTCAAAGTCGCGGTTTCACTCATTTCCATGGTGACGCTCGACTGATCGAGGGTCACGGTCTTAACCGGAACCGTTTTAACTACGACCTTGCATTTGGCGACCTTGCCGTTCGCGGTGGTGGCGCGGATTATGGCGGTTCCTGCCTGTTCGGTCGCGGTGACGAGGCCGTTCTCGTCCACGGTCGCGACGAGCGTATTAGAGCTTGTCCAGGTGACGACGCGGTCGGCCTCGTCGCAGTTTGAAGGCAATATTGTGGCAACGAGCTGAATGCTCTTTCCGAACGAAAGCGCCTTTAGAGAATAATTGAGCTTTATAAACCGCGCCCGCACGCTCTTTTCCAGACTTTTGGGCGTCGGAAGAACCCTTACGGTACATGAAGCCTGCCTTCGGTTGTTTACAGGGCCGACCGTCGCGGTGATTTTTGCCGTGCCGGGCGATGTCGCCATTACCACCCCGTCAACGACGCTCGCGACCGACTCGTCGGAGCTTGTCCAGGTTACAAGTTCGTTTTGCCGCTCTTCGGGGGAAACGACCGCTTTTAACTGAACGGCGCGACCCGCGTACATTGTCAATTGGCTTCGGCTGAGCTTTACACCAGCAATCGGCGGCGTGGCGGCGAAAGCCGTCGCTGACAGAGCTATTAACAGCGCCGCCAGTATAAATACCGTAAATTTTTTCATTGTTTTAGCACTCCTCATCGTATGTACGGCCTCAGCCTTCAGTCAACGCGACAAATCCGTATCCGCACAGTCGCGTCCGGAACTCCCGTTTCATTAATAATACCATAAAAAGTAATATTATGCAACACTTTTGAGCGCGCACTTCGGGGCAAAACGCGACCAAAACGAGATAAAAAACGAGATACACAAACGACGTCCCGCGACAATCCACAGGGTTGTCGGCATTGTGGGTTTCGTTCTGTGGAACGATCGCGCGAATCTAACGAAAACCCACGCGGTCAATATAACCGCAGGGATATGTTCGATTGCGAAAGAGGCCGCTCAAACAGCGAGCGGCCTCCCATTCGATAGCTTCGCGGATAACCCGCGTTTAGCGGACGCCATCGCGTTAACCCTTAACTCCCCCCGACGTAAGCCCCGATACCAGATGCTTCTCTATGCACATGAACATGATTATGACGGGTATCGTAGCTAAGAGAGAGGACGCGAACAGGTATTGCCACTCTATCATATTGAAGGAGCTGAACTGGGTTATACCTACGGTTATAGGCTTTTTAGTCGGCGTCGATATGAGTACCGTCGAAATGGTGTATTCGTTCCAGGCGTTTATGAAGACGAATATGAGCGTCGTCACTATGCCGGGCGCCGCCATCGGAAGCAATACCCTCACGAGCGCGCCGACGGTCGAGCAGCCGTCGATACACGCGGCCTGCTCCATTTCAGAGGATATGCTGACGAACGTCCCTCGAAGCAGCCATATGGCGAAAGCCTGGTTGAACGCGGCGTTTATGAACATAAGGCCAACTATCGTATCGTTGAGATGCAGCGTGTTCATAAGCCTCGAAATGCCTACGAGAAGCACGACCGGCGCGAACATCTGGCTCATGATTATGAAGCCCAGGAAGGCTTTCTTTCCCTTAAAGCGCATCCTCGCCATGGCGTAGGCGGCGGGTATGCCGCAAAGAAGCGCGAGACCCGTCGCTCCCCCCGAAAGCAGCAGCGAGTTGAGCAAGAATCGCGGCACTCCGCGGTTGGCTATGTCTATGATATTCGTCCACACCCAATTGGTAGGAAGCATGTGCGTAAAGTACATGTCGGTGGTCTCGGCGTTACTCCTGAAGGCGGTTATGAACATCACGTAATACGGGTAAAGTATCAATACGCTGAGCGCTATGGCGAACAGGTAAAGCCCTCCGCGCGCCAGCGTACGCCCAAGCGCGCCCCTTAGAAGCAGTATAAGCCCCGCGAGCATCGCGGCGGCGGCAGCCATCATCATCCACAGCCAGGGCGTAGTTCCGTAGGAAAGCCCTTTTACCATGTCTTCGAGATCTTCCTCGGCGTGTCCCTCGTATAAAAAGCTGTTGAGCGAGTCCTCGAGTTCGGTTTCAAGCTCTATATTCGGTATAACCTGGCGCTCTATGACATAGTTGTTGTTCATCGCCATAACCGGCACGAGTATTAGCGCCGCCAGCGCGAGCCAGCATGCCATTCCCCGCATTAAGCGCTTTGCCTTGCCCAGATCCCTGGCGCTGGTATCCATGCCAGACGGCATACTCGCGAGAGCCAGAAGCGCGGCGATTAAGGCAAACGCTATTATAAAGCGCAATATGGTTCCCGCGGGCAGGTCGCTTGCGAGAAAGTCGTAACCCGTCCTCGAAATCCTGAGATTTATGCTGAAGGCGACCATCGACGTGGTTTCGCCCTTTGAATTGACCCTTTGGGTGACCTGCTCCGAAAGCAGAAGCTCGCCCTCGATATCCCTCGATTCGAAGGTTTCAAGCGCCGCGTCCATCTCGGCTTTGGCCTCAAGGTACCTCTCGTCGCCGACGAAGGTATTTCCCGAGCGCTTTGAGAATATGCTCGTGGTAAAATCATAAAAGGGCATCGCCATTATTATCGCGATAAAAATGACCGCCGCGAGACACAGGGCGAAGCCCATGTGGTTTACGCGCCTCGCGTCTTCGGAAGATATTTTTCTCATAGCTCATCTTCCTTTCGCATTGAAATGAACATATACGCCCCCGCCGCGATGCAAAGAATTAAAAAGCCTATGACCGAAAGCGCGGTCGCGGGGCCTTTCTCCTGGTCGTAGAAGGCGAGCATATACAGGTATGTGACCATAGTATCGGTCTTATTGGCGGGCGCGCCCTTTGTTATGGTATATATAATTGGGAATGAGTTGAAGACGTAGATTATATTGAGAACCGTGCTCACCGTAAGCGAAGGGCGCACGAGGGGAAGCGTCACATGATAAAGCTTTTTCCAGTACCCCGCGCCGTCAACCGTCGCGGCCTCGTAATAGGCGGAATCTATCGATTGAAGCCCCGCAAGTACGCAAAACGCGACGAACGGTATGGTTACGAATATACCTACTCCGCACTCCCACATGAATTCTATCTGATAGCTGGAGCGCCAGTTTATAGCGTCCTTTATGATACCCAGATTCAGCAGGACGTTGTTCAGGTTTCCATATTCAAAGTTTATTATATAATTCCATATGGACGCCTGAATGACCAGCGACGTCGCCCATGGGAACACGACCACCGAGCGCACGAGCTTTCGCCCGAAGAATTTGTTGTTTAAGACCATCGCGACTATAAAGCCCAATATCGTCGATATGCCGACGACGGAGAGCACCCAGTAAAGCGTGTTGAGCATAACCGTGCCAAATACGGGGTCGGTCACGGCGTCGCGGAAATTTTGAAATCCCACCCAGTCCCCCACGACGCCAGCCTTTGATATGTCGCTGAAGGACAGTTGAAAGACTATGCCTATGGGAAATACGACGAATATAAGCATCAACACGACGCTTGGCAGTATCCAGATATACGGCTCCCATTTGTGTCTGACGAGAATACTGTTCATGGTATCATCCCCCTTTAGAGTGTATCCCACACCGGTATAACCTCTTGTTTTCCGCTCATCCCGGCGGACCGGAAGATATATTTCTTATTTCGCTATCTCTATCACCCCGGCACAGTCAGAGAAAGCGACAAACCGGAGATCCGGCAGTTGCTCTTTTAAGTCATCAATGACGAAATACGCCTCATTGTCATCCCATTCGTCGCCGGCCTGTTCTCTGCACACCTCTAATTGCCGGCACGTTTCAAAGGCCACATCGCCAATATGGATATGCCCTCCCTCTAAAAGCAATCCTTGCAGCATCTTCAGAAAGCTTACTTTCCGTTCGTCAGGGAGATGATGCAATGAATACGTCGCGATGATGGCGTCATATTTCTTATCCATCAACGGCTGAACAAGCCCCTTTGAAAAATCGCCCTGATATAAAACAGCTTCTGGCATTTTAGTCAAGGCCAGTTCAAGCATCTTTTCCGAAAAATCCTGGCCATAGATATGGCATCCATGTCGATATAGCTTTTCCGTCAGGGTTCCTGTTCCAAATCCAATGTCCAAAACCCGTTTAGCGTTTGAAGACAATACGTCGTTATAAATCCTGTTTAGAATTTTTCTATATCCCGCGAAGGGATAGGCGTTGCTTTCATCCGATAAACCAACGCTTTTGTCATATTCATCCGCCCAGAGATCAAAGCCGTCCTGACCGAGCATATTCTTACTCCTGTTTTTATTATTGCGCTGTTTGAGGGTTTAGCATTACATAAAATTTCCCCTTGCGACGTCGGCGTCGAAGGGGTGCATCGGCTTACATCTTCGCGAGGATGACGCGCCTGATTTAAACCGCGCGAATCTTAAATTTGCGGGGCGGCATTGTCGCCCCGCAAAATTTGCTATGCGTATATTATCCCGCTATGCTCGCCTGAAGCGCGTCGAGAAGCTCGCGTACGTCGCCGCCCAGCAGCGCGTTTTGTTCAACTTCTATAACGCCCTGCTTGACGTCGATCCACTCGGCCTTGGCGGTCGGGTAGAACTGGCAGCTGTCGAGGACGTCGAGCCATGCTCCGAACGACGGATCGGCTTCGATAAGGGACGCTACGGCGGAGGACACGGCGGGCAGGAAGCCTTCCATGCTGACCCATCCGGTATAGACCTCTGCGCTGTAGAAGAACTCGAGGAACTTGCCGATGGCCTCGTTGCGGGCGGCCTGATCGGGATAGGAATCGTCGCGGAAGGCCATTACGCGATCCATGACGCCGGTCGAGCCGGAAGCCGCGCCCTCGTTATGGGGGATGGCGGCAGTCGCGAGGTTGATGGAATAGCCCTTTTCCGTAAGGTAAGTGGGCAACTGGTTAGGGGCGATGACCATGGCCATCTTGCCTGCGCCGAACATATCCTGGAGGTCGTAGCGGGTCTGTGTGGCGGGGTTGGGGTTAGTATAGCCCTTATTGTAAAGGCCGATGGCGAACTCGATGGCTTCGACGTTGGCGTCGGAATTGAGCGCCCAGTCGCCGTTGGCGTCTACGAAGCCGCCGTCGTTATTCCAGGTATAATAGGAGAACGCGGCCTGACCTTCGTCGGTGGTCATATCGATGCCCCAGGGATACACTTCTCCGTCGTAGAAGTCGATTATAGCCTGGCAAGCGTCTTCAAGCTCCGCCCACGTCTCGGGAACATCGATTCCGACTTCCTCGAACATATCGACGTTGTAGTACATGGCGCGGGCAGACGCGAGATCCGGAACCGCCCAGACCACATCGTCGATAACCGACTGCTCGATGAAGGAGGGGAAGAAGTCGTTATAAAGCTCCTCGGGGCAATAATCGCTCACGGGAAGCAGAAGTCCTTCGGCGGCATAATCAGCGAAGGTGTCGATATTGAGAATATCGGGGGCGTTGTTGTTGCTTATGCGGGTGGATACGACGGTATAGATGTCGTTCCATGAGATGACTTCGAGGTTGAGCTTTATTCCGGGATTGGCCTGCTCGAAAAGCTCCACGAAATTGGAGCCGTTGATGCCGGTTCCGAGGAACCAGTTGTTGGTGTTGTTGCCATACTGACAGATGAGAACGTCGAGCGTAATCTCATCGGACTCGGCGGACGCGATACCCGCGACGGAGAACGCCATCATGAGAACAAGAACCAGCGCTAAAAGCTTTTTCATGTACTACCTCCACATAATAATTAGAAACGATACCATCGCTTCAATATACTGACATTATACCAAATTATCAGCAAATGTCAACACTTCATTGCCAATAATTTAAATTGCCTGATTTAAGCCTGATTTAAAACCCAATTTAAATCGCCGGCGTGTGGACGGCACCGCCTGTTATTGCTTCAGACACAGGTTTCAATGCTGCGACGGGCAGAAAATTCAATTCCATTCCTTCGCGGTGAGAAAGTCCCGGATATTTCGGTGCTTGATACCGTTTCGGCTCATGTCAAACTCATCAAGTGTAACAACATACTTCGGGAAGTTGTCTCGAACATCGTCAAACGCTGAGAACTCTCGCTTGATCGTATCATCACCGGCAAGGAGGTACGCAACCTGAATATAAAGCTTTTCGCCTCTTTTGTCGCACACAAAGTCAATTTCCTTCTCGCCGGATTTGCCTACGGTTATGGTATATCCCCGCCTCAGAAGCTCCATAAAAACGATATTCTCCAGGATAAGGTTTATGTCGCGCATATTGCCGCCAAAGACAGCCTCTCTTATGCCGTGATCCGCGATATAGTATTTCTCATTTGATGCCAGAATCTGCTTGCCCCGCAAGTCCTCCCGCTTTACCTGATAAAACAGATAAGCGTCGCAGCAGTATTTCATGTAATTCATTACGGTCTCCGCGGCAACGGTGCGCTTCTCATTCTTCAAGAATTTCACAAGCGAGGAAGCGGAGAATTTTGTTCCTACGTTAGCCATAGCGTAAGCAATGATGCGTTCGAGCAAATCAACGTCTCTGACCTTGTTTCTCTTTACAATGTCCTTGAGCTGGACGGAGTTGAAAAGATCGGTGAGATACTGCCGCGACGGTTCTTCGTCATAGCGTAGATTTCCGAGGTACGGCATTCCTCCGGCAATAAGATATTTCTGAAAGCATTGCTGCTGCGTATCTTTCGGCGATACCGTGTGATACAGTTCTGAGAACTCGGAGAATGAAAACGGATAAATAACGAACTGTACATACCGTCCCGCGAGATAGGTAGCCAACTCGCCGGAGAGCAGCTTCGCATTTGATCCGGTAATGTAGATGTCGCAGTCCAGCGCAACGCGCAAGGAGTTGACGCACTTCTCCCACCCGTCCACTTCCTGTATCTCATCGAAAAAGAGATGGACTTTTCCGTTTATACTCTTTGCTCTGCGGATAATTTCTTCATTCAGCGCCGTTGCAGTCAAGAGATGAGAATAGCTCAAATCCTCAAAGTTTATGGAAATGAACTGCGATGGTTGGATTCCCGATTTAGTCAATTCCTCTTTTATCAGCTCCAGCATAACCGACTTTCCGCTGCGGCGTATGCCGGTCATAACCTTAATAAGCTCATTTCCGATAAAAGGACGAATTCGGCTCATATACATTTCGCGTTTGATCATGAAGGCGCAGCCTCCTTTCTGTGGCAATAGTATAACTGATTTGCGCCAAAAATCAATGGATAAAAAGCGAACTTATCAGTTATATCGGCGATAGCTGTGTTGCGACCATTACGCGGGCTGTGCCGGTCGAGCGAGGCGACAAGATACGCATTCGCTTATAAACGCAAGCTCCTGACCTGTCCGCGTACGGCAATGTCATCAACCCAAGCAAGTTAACCCCTCTGTCACGGAGCTTTGCGCGGT
>JAUNBY010000549.1 GCA_030526935.1 Clostridia bacterium | reverse complement strand
CCGATGGGGTTTTCTTGTCCGTCAACCGTTCCGTTTTGCATGGCGGTATACATTTCGCTGCCGGCCATGGGCACGGCGTTGGCGCCTAGCGACTCGACCATCCTGACGCACACGGGGCTTTCCATAACGCGGAAGGTAACTCCCTTCGCGGTATCGACGGTGGTAAGTTCCTTTGTGCTGCAGGTGAAGCAACGCATTCCGTTCGACCTTGCGGTAATGACGAAGCAATTCGTGGCCTCGGCCAACTTGCCGAAAAATTCGCGGCCCCACTCGGAGTTCATAACGGCGTCGACTTCGCTTTCGGAAGCGAAAAGGCCGGGGCAAGCCAGGGCCATGCTGTCCGGATAGATCGAAGCGAAGGAGTTGCTGTTAACGACGCACATTTCAATCGTTCCCGCGGCTACGCCGTTCATCATCTCGGTGGCGTTGCCAAGCTGCTTGTTGGGATACAGGTCAACCGTTATCGCACCATTGGAGTTGGTCTCGAGATAATCCTTGAAAGCAAGGGCAAAAGTAGCTTCGCAGTCGTTCTCGGGCACTTCTATTCCGTTGCTCAGCCCAAACTTGATGTTGTAGGTTTCCGCCGACGCCAGGCCTGATATGGCGAGCGCCAGCACGGACAGGACGATAAATACGCACAGCATTCTGGTCTTCATGGTAATTCCTCCAATAATCTATTTTCTAAGGCTTTATAGGCCTATAGATCAACTCTTTTCCGGAAACAAACGATGATAGCCATCTATCGCGCGCGACACCAGTTCGCGCATATTTTCGTCAACCGGTAAAACGGGCTGTGTAAATCGCTCGTTTGATATTCCCATTATCCCAAGCGCAATCTTCCTCCATATATTAGGCGACATCCAATCCTCGCAAAATCCGTTGAGCGCGTTGAATTCATCGACAAGGCCGCAATAATGCGCCAGCTGTTTGTCGTTGCCCGCCAGATGGCTCGCGTATAAGGCGGACAACAGCCTGGGAAAGGGATTGGCCAGGGACGGAACCATTCCGTCGACACCCAGG
This sequence comes from Clostridia bacterium, assembly GCA_030526935.1. GTDB lineage: Bacteria > Bacillota > Clostridia > Christensenellales > Aristaeellaceae > JAUNBY01. The sequence goes on along the minus strand of JAUNBY010000549.1, from coordinate 758 downwards.
CTAAACGCCTCGTATAGAATGCTCTCATTTCCCACAAGCACTGACAATAATCCCTTTTTCGCGTACCTTTCGATCAACTGCGCGGTATACGAGATATCGGAACCGCTGTCCTTAATGGCAACGATATTCGGAATCGACGCTATTTCGTCGAGCGTTTCCAACGGAATCGCGGCGCCTGTGCAAGAGGGTATATTATAGAGTATAAGCGGAATTTCACTTGCATTTGCTATATCACAGAAGAATTTTGTTATGGTGCTGGCGCATTGATTGGGAATGTAATAAGGCATCGTGCAAACCACAGCGTCGGCTCCCGCGTCGACGGCGCCTTTGATATGCGTTAAAACGCGCTTGGTTCCGCCGTCGCTTATCCCGGCGAATACAGGCTTGCGGCCGTTCGAGAAGCGAACAGCGCAGGCGATGGTCTTATCGCGCATATTATCGTCGAAGCGAATAAATTCGCCAGATGTCCCCAATACGAAAATAGCATCCACGCCGCCTTCGATGACATGATCGATCAGACGCCGCATATCAGGCTCATTCAGATCCTCGTTTTCGTTAATCGGCGTAACCAGTGGAACAATAACACCCTTGACCGAATCAATTTGAGATTTCACGCGACAACACATCCGTTCATCTATACTGAACACTGTTCATTTATTCTCGTGAGACTATTATAAAAAACCTAATCGTATTTGTCAATACTTTTTTTAAATTATTTCTTTATTTATAACTGGATTACAGGATTGCGTTTTCAGCTG
>JAUNBY010000081.1 GCA_030526935.1 Clostridia bacterium | reverse complement strand
CAAATGTCGTTCAGGACGTACAGGTATATCCCGCCGGATCTCAGTTTCAGCTGTTTGCCCGGTGAACGTGAGGTTTAGGTGCAATGTCGTCAGCTTATGAAAGTTAACACTTCCGTCACGGAAGTGGGTAGAGGGGCGTGCGTGAGCGATAAGTTGATGACATTGCCACTACGGGTTCGTTGTCGTGTGACCCGCGAATAAGTCCAACCCGCGCAATATAAGCAAGGCGCTCCCCTGCGGACGGAAGCTCCATGTATTTTTTGACATCTTGACAAGGCGTGTATAATAACTATATGAAAAAGATAATTGCTTTGGCGGTTATAATCGCCTTATCAGTATGCGGTTGCCATAGTATGGTTTCGCAGGACGTCGAGTCGCTGGTGGTTTATGCGTCCTTTTATCCCCTGTACGCGCTTTTGCGCGAGATAGCGCAAGGCGTGCCTGATCTGACCGTGGCGAGCCTTACTCAGCCCAATCACGGCTGTCTGCGCGATTATGAATTGACGGATTGGGACGTAGCCCGCCTTTCAATCTGCGACGCTGTTTTCATAGGCGGCAGGAGCCTTGAGAGCTTTGAGGGTACGCTTGGCGAATCGGATTTAGCCTTGTTCTCCGTCATGGACGCGCTTGCGCTTCTGGGCGAAGATGAACAGGTTGTAGAGGGAGACGACGAAGCGAGCCATTTCGTCGGCGAAAACCCCTGGGCATGGCTTAGCCTGGATGGAGCGAGGGGCATATGCGAGGCGATGGCGGCGGCCATGTCGCAGATTGATCCGCGCTATGCTCAGGTTTATCAGGACAACTTAACGTCGATGCTGGATAAGATCGATGCCATGGAAGAGACTATGCTCGACGCCATACCCGATGAAGTCAACTCCGTTTGCGTAATGCACGAGGGGATGGAGTATCTGGCTCGAACGCTGCAATTGGAAGTCATCTGCGAGATAGAGCGCGAGAGCGGCGACGATATGGACTCGAGCGACATAGAAACCGCCGTCGGGCAAATCATCTCTTCGGGCGCTGACGTGGTTTTAATTGAAAAACAGGCTCCTCAACAATTATATGATGCTCTCAGAAAAGCGGGACTTTGCGTCGCGCTCATAGATACCGTGGCGACGTCCGCCGCAGACTATGAGAAGGCGATGCTCTACAACGCCAATGCCATAGCCGCGGCGTTTTATGAATCGTCCTCAGTCGAAGACGGCCTGTAAATGATAAGCTCGCAGGCGCTTTTAATTGCGCTTGGGAAGGGTATTATCGTTTCGCAAACCTGATATGCCGCGATATTATATCAGAAACATAAATAAAGCGCCCCGCTAAACGGGGCGCGTCGTTACTCAATAATACTAATTCTGCCTCTTGGCAGCGAAGCATTCGCTGCAATAGATGGGTCTGTCATTCTTGGGAATGAAAGGAACGCGGGTCGGTTTGCCGCACTCAGCACAAGTGGTCTCGAACATCTCGCGCGCTTCGCCGTTATTACGGTTGGCCTTACGGCTATCGCGGCAGGCCTTGCAGCGGGTAGGCTCATTCTGGAAGCCCTTTTCGGCGTAGAAAGCCTGTTCTCCTGCGGTAAATACGAACTCATTGCCACAATCCCTGCAAACCAGCGTCTTGTCTTCGTACATTGGATATATCCCCCTGTTGATTCTGATTAGGTTGCCAGCGATAGCTGACCTGGTCTTTGCCCCCACACCCGCCGACTGGAATTTTCGCTCATAGCATAAGCCCCCACTACTAATCCTCTCAGCGATGATATCGCTGGTCGGTCTTACTTCTAAGCCGCACCATGATCGCCGATATGTTACCGGTTTACGTGGATCGTTTCGCCTGCGACTGGCATCGATTTTCAACCACAGACCCATACGCTTCAACCGGGAACTATTATAACACATCTTTACGGTTGATGCAAGTGATTTTTTGAATAATATCCGTATAATATCCGCGAAAAATCCCATCCGGAAAACGCCGTCTCCTGTTCGCGCGGCAATTCGCGTCTCAGTTGTTCTCTTTGCGCTTGCGCCGAGCCTCCGCCGTTTTTTCTATGGCGTTGATTATATTCTCATAGCCCGTACAGCGGCAGAGGTTTCCGGCGACGCCGCGCCTAATTTCCTCTCGCGTCAGTTTCCGGTCGCTTTCTATGAGCGGAATCGACGACATTATAAAGCCCGGCGTGCAAAAACCGCACTGCACCGCGCCCTCGTCTATAAACGCCTGCTGTATATCGCTGAGCGATCCGTCGGGTTTAGTAAGGGATTCGAGCGTCCTTATTTGCTTTCCGTCGGCCCATATCGCCAGATATATGCACGAGTTTATCGGCTCCCCGTTGATGAGCACCGTACAACAGCCGCATTCCCCGACCTCGCATCCCTTTTTGACGCTGTGCAGATGAGCCTCGCCGCGCAACAGGTCGGTGAGCGAAAGCCTTACGTCTATGGTGTATTCGCGACTTTCCCCGTTGAGAATTATGTTTATAGTCTTATTAGCCATTCAATTCACCTCCCGCAAGTTCGATGGATTTTGTCATGGCTCTCGCGGCGAGTTCCTCTACGAGATACAGCCTGAAGTGACTGCTCGCCCTCCACGACGTGCGCGGAGAGACGCATTTTGTCGCCTCTGACGCGAACAGTCTGATAGTTTCCGCGCATACTTCTTTTCCGATTATGGCTTTTTCGGCTTCGCGACAGCGCGTGGGTATGGGAGCCGCGACGCCGTAGGCGAGTTTGGCGTCGACTATGGTTTTCTTATCCCGCGACAGTTCGACGACTGCGGCGCAGCCAAGCGTCGCGATATCCATCGCTTTTCGCATGGAATACTTGATATAATGCCCAAAGTGGTTTTCATAGGCTTCGGGACTTATCAGTATGTATTTCAATACGTCCGAATGCCCATAGGCGACCTTTCCGGCCGAAACATAGTTTTCCTCGGCGGATACGATTCTCTCGCCGTCGGGCCCTTCTATTACGAGCTTCGCATCGAGCGCCAGAAGAGTCGCGGCGCTGTCGGCGCTTGTCACGCCGTTTGAGACGTTTCCGCCGATGGTGCCGATATTGCGAATCTGGGGTCCGCCCACCTGTTCGACGGCGTGAGCCAAAATGGGTATATGGCGCTTTATTACAGGGTCGTTAGCGACGTGCGAAAAACTAGTAAGCGCCCCGATCGATATGGTCTTGTCGGGAAGCTCTTTGACGCCGCGCAATTCGTCTATGCCATGTATAGAAACGAGGCTGCATCCGGCGAGCTTCCCTGAACGGATCTTGATAAGCACGTCGCTTCCGCCGGCGATAATCAACGCGTCTTTATCGCGTTCCAGGTAGTCTATGGCTTCGCGGACGGTGTTCGCTTCATAAAGCCTTTCGATATCGTACACTCATTTCCCCTCCATTATATAAGTCCTTCGGCCTTGAATCGCGCTATAAGTGTTTGAGGATCAAGGGGCAGTTGATAAAAAGCTATTCCTGTCGCGTTGAGAAGCGCGTTTCTTATGGCGGCAAGCCCGGGTATGTTCGGCGGCTCGCCGAGCGACTTGTTGCCGAATGGCCCCGTCGGGTCGAACGTCTCAACAAAGCCCGCGTTGAGATCGGGCAGGTCGAGGGCGGTCGGCATCTTGTAATCGAGCAAATTTCCGTTTAACAGCTTGCCGGTTTTACCGTCGTATATAAGCTTCTCGGACAGAGCCATACCTATGGCCATGCCCATTCCGCCGTGTACCTGCATCGCGGCTAATTGCGGATTTATAAGCTTTCCGCTGTCGTGGACGTTTATTATATCCTTCACCTCGATCTTGCCAAGGCGCATATCGACCTCTATATCGGCGAATGCGACGCCGAAGGATATGGCGTTTGTGTCGCAGTGGCTCGTGCATACAGCCGACAGATGCCTGGAGTTCGTAAGGCTGTACATAGCCTGCGTCGCCACCTCGTCAAGCCCTGTCAGCGCCTCGCCCGTCTGCGCGTCGAATATGGTGCCGTTTATAATATCGAGGCTTCCCGCCTCCCTTTCAAGCATCGCGGAGGCGTAATCGAGTATTTCCTTTTTGAGCGCCTTGGCAGTCTTGACCACGGCCTTGCCGCTTACATAGGTCTGCCTCGAGGCGTATGCCCCGCTGTCGTAGGGCGTTATGTCCGTATCCTGAGTTGAGATGAGGTTTATATCATCCATGCTTACGCCGAGAGCGTCCGCCGCCATTTGAGAGAACACCGTATCGGCGCCCTGACCTATCTCGGTAGCGCCGATTGACACGTTTATCGAACCGTCCTGATTGAGCGACATGAAGCACGTCGCGGTTTCAAGCGATATGGGATATATGCCCGTCTTATACGCGAACAGCGCCATTCCTACGCCGCGCCTTACCAAACCCGTTTGATTGGCGTAGGCGACGCGCTTTTCCTTCCAGCCTATATGCTCCATGCCTGCGTCGAGACACTGTTCAAGTCCGCAGGTATTCGCGGCGATTGGTTTCAAAAACGGGTCGTGATCCAAAGGCCTTACCATATTCTTGCGCCTGAACTCGACGGGATCCATCCCGATTTTTGCGGCAAGATCGTCCATAACAGATTCCACAGCGAAATTCATCTGCGGTATTCCGTATCCGCGCATGGCTCCGGCGGCCTGTTTGTTCGTATATACCGTCGTCGCTTTACCCTTTGAGGCGAGCCTGGGGCGGTACATGAGCCTTATCCCCGTAAGCCCGTTAGCGGCGACAGAATGCCCGTGAGAGGCGTAGGCTCCGTTGTCGGCCAACAAATCTATGGAATTGGCCACGAGCGTCCCGTCGCGCATGGAATGACACTCGACGTCTATTTTCATCGCGTGACGCGTGCGCGTCGTCATAAACGATTCTTCGCGGCCTATTTCAAGCTTTACGAGCCTTCCGCCGACCAGAGTCGTCAAATAAGCGTTGAGCGGTTCGTAGAGCACGTCCTGTTTGTTTCCGAAGCCGCCTCCGAGATACGGCTTTATAACCCTTATCCTGCCCCATTTGACGCCAAGCGCCTGCCCTATTACGCGGCGCATTATGTGGGGAATCTGGGTTCCTGAAACTACGACTATGCGCCCGGATTCCATATAGGCGTATGACGTCGGGTTTTCCATATGGCAGTGCTTTACCGCCATTATGTCAAATGTCCCTTTGGCCGATACGATTCCGGGCTGTGATATCGCCTCGTCATAATCGCCTATGTTAAAGTCTGTGGAGGCGATTATATTGTCGGGTCTTATGTCATGAACGGGCATGGCGTCCTTGGACATGGCGTCCTCGGGCGTGAGAAGAGGCTTAAATTCCTCGTATTCGACCTTCATAAGTCTGATTGCCCTCGCCGCCGCGACCTCATCCTCGGCTACGACGGCGGCTATGTCGTCGCCGTAATAGCGCACCCGGCGGTTTAAAAGGCGCCTGTCGGCAATGTCCTGATGCTTGACGTCCGTAGACCATGGATGCCCGGCCGTTGGAAAATCTATTTCGGGAACGTCGAAGCAGGTCACGATCTTTACGACGCCGGGTACCTCGGCGGCTTTTGATATGTCGATCGATTTCACAACGCCGTTCGCTATGGTGCTGTGGCAAACCTTGGCGACCAAAGCGGGCCTGTCGAAATAATCGTCGGTGTATTTTGCCCGCCCGGTGACCTTTTCATATGCGTCCACCCTGGGAGCATTTCGCCCAACATTTTGCATCGCTTAGCCTCCCCATATGCGTTTGTAAAGATTATACCATATAGAATACTTTTTTTCAACCTGTATTAAAAATCTTCGGATTTGACGCGAGGTAAATGAATTCGAAATGAATTCGACATGCCCGAAACTTGTCAGAAACGAACAACATTCAGTTTTGTCACCGTATTGCCATCGATATTGACAATTAACTGATTCAAATCTCCTATTGGACAAAGCCGGCTTTATTTGCTTATAATTACTTATGGTCAATTATATTGAAGGAGGGAACCTCAACTTATGAAGAAAAGGGAAATGCGTTGGCTGTCTTTGGCGTTGGCGGCGGTTATGCTGATGGGATGCCTGCCTGTGTTCGCGTCGGGGATTTATGCGCCGGGCGAGTACACAGCTTCAGCCGTCGGGCGTAACGGAGCCATTCAGGTGAAGACAACACTTTCCGACAGCCAGATACTTGCGGTAGAAATCACCGAGCAGGCGGAAACGCCGCAGATCGCCACAGCCGCGCTGGAGCAGATTCCCGCGCAGATCGTCGCCGGGCAAACGCTTGCCATAGACGCCATCGCCGGAGCTACAATGACGTGCGACGCAATCATCGCGGCGGTCGCCGATTGCATAGATCAGGCGGGCGGCGACGCTCAGTCGCTGATGGCAAAGGAAGAACCGGAACAAATCGCCCAGGCGGACGAGGCGGTTGAAACTTCCTATGAACCTGATGTTGTAGAGGATTACGACATAATCGTCGTAGGCGGAGGCCTTGCCGGTATGACGGCGGCTACCGAAGCCGTCCAGTTAGGCGCCAATGTGCTGCTTCTCGAAAAGCTCAGCTACCTTGGCGGTCAGGGTCTTGCCGGAGAGGGCTTTTTCGCGCACAATACCGACCTGGTGCTCGAAGTCACCGACGGTCAGGGCTATGACAAGATGGAAATGCTGCGCGACGTGATGGAGTTCGGCTCTTACATGAACGACGCGACGCTGTGGAACGACTATATCGACGCATCCACCGAGAACTACGAATGGATAAAGAGCCTTGGAATAGGAGTACCCGAGGTTGAAGGACAGAAAAACTCATATATCGTTCACCACAACTTCCAGGGACACGACAACGGCGGAACCGTGGCCATAAACGCCATGGAAGCCATAGTCAAACAGGCCGGCGGAACCATCATGATGCAAACGCCCGCCACCGACCTGTGCCTTGACGAAAACGGCGAGATTAAGGGCGTATACGCAAAAGGCGCCGACGGCACCGTCTATCAGTTCAACGCACCGGCGGTGATACTGTGCACCGGAGGATTTCTGCAGAGTGAAGAATGGATGGAGTATTTCCACCTCTCGTATGATCGCCGCGACATCAACTCAACCCCCGGACACGACGGCGACGGCCTGCGCATGGCCTACGGAGTGGGCGCGGCTACGGGACATGTGTGCATCATGATGCTCGGACCCGGACTGTGGGGCTTCTCCAGAGATCAGGATCAGATCGAATACGCGCTGACCAAAACCGGCGCGCTGTGGGTCAACCAGGATGGCGTGCGCTTCTGCAACGAGGACATCGTCACTACCAACTATACTCTGGCGGCCAATGCCGTCATGTCACAACACGAGGTATGGGCAATATTCGACGACGCCTATATCAGCGCCCGCGCTACCAGCGGGCTGAAAGAAAGCCTCAACGACCGCAAGGCGGGCGGCGGCCTGGGCAAGCTGTATGAGAATATCAACAAGGGTCTTGAGGATGAGTATCTCAACGTAGTCAAAGCCGACACCATCGAGGAGCTCGCTCAACTGATGGACGTGCCGACAGACGTGCTTAAGGACACCATCGAAAAGAACAACCAGATGTATGAAGCCGGAGCGGATACCATGTTCGGAAAGGATCCCTTCTACCTGTACCCGGTTGACCAGGGGCCTTACTACGCGCTGTATCTGGTCTCCAATTCTTACTGCACCATGGGCGGCTTGCAGGTAGACAAGGGCAATCGCGTGCGTTCCACGGATTACACCGCTATACCCCATCTTTATGCGGCGGGCACCGAAATAAGCGGTCTTGACGGCACAACTTATGGTCTGGTAATCCCCGGCTCCGCTATGGGCTATTGCATATACTCCGGACGCAATTCGGCTCAGAACGCCGTCAGCGACTGGCTTAGCTAACTATTTCACAAAATAACCGCCAAAGGGCAGTGCGTATTTAGCGCGCTGCCTTGAATTTTACCGACGGTTCTGTTATGCTATAGATGGAGGCGAACGCGATGGACTTTCAGAGGATAGAATGTTTTTTAGCTGTAGCGCATCACCTAAACTTTTCACGCGCCGCCAAGCAACTGTACATGGCTCAGCCCTCGGTGACGCAGCAAATCAAAAACATGGAGGACGAGCTTGGCTTTCGTCTGTTAGAGCGCGATCGCCGAGGCGTATCTCTGACATCTGCGGGAAAAACCCTGCAAGATGAACTGATCAGGATAATGACTGATTATAAAGGCGCCATCAATCGCGCCACGCAGGTGGCTAATAACGAACAAAGCCACATTACGCTGGGTTATCCCAATCCTCCTGAGTGGAGCGATATGCCGGGTCTCATAAGAGAATTTCGAAAAGATTATCCGCATGTGACCATTAGTCTGCGATTGGGCAAGGGCAGACAATTGATGGACGATTTTCAGGCGGGGGAACTTGATGTGATGTTTGGCGACCTGGGTTATCTGTCGCAATTGAAAAACACTAAAGTTACGCCCCTGTTTCGTGCGCCCGCATATGTCCTTGTTCCCAATGGACATCCTCTCGACGGCGCAGAACGGATAACTCCTTCTCAGATCAACCACTACGGCGCTTATTGCCTGTCCGCCGACATTCAGGATATGACCATCGGCGTTATCTCCCGGCGAATGATGGACGCCGGCATCGACTATACCAGCACTTATCCGGTTTTACACCGAGAGGACGTCGTAGCTTCGGTTTATGCCGGAATGGGTCTGGGCATCGTGCCGGGTACTTTGCGGCGCGAGGTATATCAGACTCACGTCGCGATTTTGGACGCGAAAAACGCTTTCTTCGAGTTCGGCTGCGTGCGTCGCACGGATAGACATAACGTCACCGCTTCCGCCTTTATAGCTGCGGCGGCTAACTATCGTTGGATCGGCGGAACTACGAGTCAAACGAGCGTGCAGGAAACTGAATGAGTAGCTATAAGGCGCGGTCGCTAAATCATGACGCTAAATCCAGATACGCCATACTCGGATAAACTGTATATTAAGCTCGCGCCTGGCAAACAATAGCTTTAAAACGTTTGGAGGGGCATATGAGACAGGTCAGAACCGACTTGGCGATGGAAGCAGCGAATTCAATGAGCGGCCTTCCCGGGGTAACGATTTCCTCTTGGGAAGAAGGGGACGCGGTGATAACCGAGGTGAGAGTTGATACGGGCGAAGGCGCGAGTATTCTCGGCAAAGATCCCGGAGTATATATAACCGTCGAAACTCAGGCCGCGACGCGCAGGGACGTAGATGCGAGAAAGGGTCTGTGCGCTCTGTTGGGAGAGGAAATATCGCGAATGCTCCCGCAAAACGAAGCTGAAGTGCTTGTCATAGGGCTTGGAAATAGCCGTATAACGCCCGATTCCCTTGGACCGCGGGTAGTCGAAAAAACGCTGGTGACGCGCCATATACAAAGAAAACTCCCCGAGTCGATGGACGAGCGAATGGGGCTGGTATGCGCCATAGCGCCCGGCGTACTAGGCGTAACGGGCGTTGAGACCATAGAGATGGCCAGGGGCATAATCGCACAGGTCAGGCCCAATGTCGTAATCGCTATTGACGCACTTGCCGCGCGCTCTACAGATCGCGTTGGAAACGCCATTCAATTGACCGACACCGGCATACAGCCAGGCTCGGGCGTAGGCAACCATCAAAGCGCGCTTACGGAGAAGTCGTTGGGCGTCAAAGTGCTTGCGATAGGCGTACCTACGGTCATATACGCCCATACCATGATATCCGACGCGCTTGAGATACTCTCCGGAAAGGAGCAGGAAGAGAAAACCATAAACTCCATATGCGAAAAACTCTCCGAAAGCCCAATCGGAGAGCTTGTTGTAACCCCGAGAGAAATAGACGAAATGATAGACGACATAGCTCAGGTGCTCGCCGAGGGAATCAACCTGGCGCTTCACAACGGCCTGTCGTCGTCTGATATAGCGCAGATGATGGGGTGAGAAAGCGACTTTTCGCGCCAGCTATCTTCATGAGCCTTGTCTGGCGAGACATTCGTACTCGTCGATGATTGGGATTTCGGAGAAATTCAGCTCATGCAAGCCCCATCAGATAAGCACATCACGAAAACCAGTCGCCGCAATATACAAAAGAAAAGCCCTTGAAACGCTTATTTCAAGGGCTTTTCTGATGGCGTGCCCGGAGGGATTCGAACCCACGACCTTTTGGTTCGTAGCCAAACACTCTATCCGGCTGAGCTACGGGCACATGTTTTCTCGCAGAACGCTTAGCCAGTATACCGCAACGGGGTACATTTGTCAATGGCTCCTTTGCGGATCGCGATGTTACATTTT
>JAUNBY010000080.1 GCA_030526935.1 Clostridia bacterium | reverse complement strand
CGATACGGCTACAGGCTCGCCATGCAGCTTGCGCTCGGCCATATTCCCATCTACTGGCTCGACGGCAAGGGATATATGCCCGTGACCACTTTCGCGGATCTGTTTTTATCCGGTTTGGGCCTTAGCATGATATACAACGGGCAGGCGCTGTTCCTGACGTACAAAAACGGCTTTGACGATACGGTGCCGGATGAGAACGGCAAGACGCTCAAGGATATAGTATTTGAAACCTCGGTCGAAAGAACCAGAGAACTAGCCGAGTTTACATACTGGGAAATGGTCATGATGTTCGATGGAAACTATGGACTGCGGGACGAGCATCAGATCGGCGACGATTTTGACATGTACCTTAAAACCATCGGCCTGAAGGACAGGCTGCTGTCCCAGGACGGCGCCGAGTTCAGCGACGCGCTCGTCGAACTGCTCCTCGGCTACTTCGGAGACCTGCACAGCGCGCTGTCGCAGGGAAGCCCTTTCGCCGGAAGCGACTATGCGGTTGACTTCAATTCAAACGGGAATTTGTCAAGCTCCTACACCTCGATGATCTCGAATATGACCCGCTATGGAACATGGCGCGCAAAATCGTCGAGCGTAGGCATAGACGGCAAGGCATTCCCCTATCTCGAGGTTGGCAATACGGCATACATAACATTCGACACCTTTGCCATGAACTCCACGCAGAATTACTACGATCCCGAAGTGCGGCAGACGCTTGCCTCAACAGCCGCAAGCGACAACGTGGCGCTTATACACTACGCCAACGAGAGAATCAACCGCGAAGGCAGTCCCGTCGAGAACATAGTCATCGATCTGAGCCTGAATGGAGGCGGCATGGCGGACGCGGCCTACTTCGTGATAAGCTGGGTTCTTGGCGTATGCAATTTCAGCACCGTCAATCCCCTGTCCATGGCTCAATACACCGTGGGCTACAAGGCGGACGTGAATCTGGACGGATATATCACCGATGAGGACCATATCGACCTGTCGAAGTTCAAGGTCTATTGCCTCACGAGCGAATGCAGCTTCTCATGCGGAAACCTCGCTCCCTCCGCTTTCAAGGATTCGGGCATAATCACGCTTCTTGGACGTAAAACCGGCGGAGGCGCGTGCGTCGTTGATCCGATCATCGCGGCGGACGGAACCGTGTATCAGTACTCCAGCCGCTATCGCCTGAGCACCGTTAAAAACGGCAGCTACTACAGCATCGACCAGGGCATCGAACCCGATTTCGTCATAAGCAATCCCGAACACATGTATGACCGCGCGTGGCTGACGGATTATATCAATCAGCTTCCCTGAGGGGTCTCCCCTTCCCCGGCGCTACATTGAAAAGCCTTTAATAAGGCTTTTCTTTTGTCGCGCCGACGTTTTCACGAAACGCCAAATCCCGTTTGCCCGCCGCGTCATCGTGTTTTTACATTGGTGTGTTATCATATTTCGGATATAAATCTGGAGGTAGCAAATGGCAAACAGCTATCAGGCGAGCGACATAACCGTGCTCGAGGGACTTGACGCGGTGAGGATGCGTCCGGGCATGTACATAGGCTCCACGGGGTCGCGGGGGCTTCATCACCTTATATGGGAGATAGTGGATAACGCCATCGACGAAGCCGCTAACGGCTTCGCGAGCGAGATAACGGTAAGCCTCAACCGCGACGGAAGCTGCACCGTCACCGATAACGGCAGGGGCATACCCGTCGATACCCATCCCAAATTCGGCGTCTCGGCGGTCGAGGTCGTCTATACCCAATTGCACGCCGGGGGCAAATTCGACAACAAAAACTACGCCTATTCCGGCGGACTTCACGGCGTCGGCGCGAGCGTGGTCAACGCCCTTTGCGAATGGGTCACCGTCGATGTCTACAGGGATTATACCCACTACAGACAGCGCTTTGAATCCATAGAGGATAAAAAAAGCGGAAAGATTATATCGGGCAAGCCCATAGGCGGCCTTGAAACCATATCAAATACCCGCAAGCGCGGAACCGAGGTGCGCTTTAAGCCCGACCCGCGCGTGTTCGAGGAGACGTCCTTCTCAGGCGAGACCGTCAGGCGCAGGTTGCGCGAACTGGCGTACCTCAACGCCGGGGTGACATTCAAATTCACCGACGAGCGCCAAAAGGAAAATAACCAGCGGGAATACCGCTATGACGGCGGCCTGGCTGATTTCGTCGGCTATCTGACCAACGACAAGACGCTCGTTGGCGACAAGATACTTTTCGAGGGCGGTCAGGGAGAGGTGCGCATCAGGGTCGCCATGCAGTACACCGATTCCTATACCGAGAATATATTTTCCTACGTCAACAACATCCCCACCGCCGAGGGCGGAACCCATGAGACCGGCTTCAAAGCCGCGCTCACCAGGGCCTTTAACGACATGGCGAGGCGGCTTGGGGCGCTTAAGGAAAAGGACAACAACCTCTCCGGCGAGGACTATCGCGAAGGGCTTACCGCCGTCATCGCCGCGAACGTGCAAAAGCCGCAGTTCGAAGGGCAGACGAAGGGCAGGCTCGGCAATACCGAGGTTCGGCCGATAGTCGAGGGCATAGTCTACGAGAAACTCGACATGTACTTCGAGGACCTCAAAAACCAGGCGCAGGCCAGCCTTATACTCGACAAAGCCGTAAAAGCCGCCAAGGTGCGCGAGGCCGCCAGAATGGCCCGCGAGGTCGCCCGAAAGAAAAATCAGCTAGAAGCCGCGCCGCTCGTGGGCAAGCTCTCGAGCTGCACGGGACGCGATCCGTCGAAAAACGAGCTATTCATCGTCGAGGGCGATTCCGCAGGCGGAAGCGCCAAGCAGGGGCGCGACAGGCGCTTTCAGGCTATATTGCCGCTCAGGGGAAAGCCTTTGAACGTCGAAAAAAAGCGCATAGATCAGGTGCTGGCCAACGAGGAATTCCGCTCCATAATAACCGCCCTGGGAACCGGAATAGGCGAGGATTTCGATTTGAGCCATCTCAAATACAACCGCGTCGTCATACTCTCCGACGCCGACCAGGACGGAGCGCATATACGCGCGATACTGCTCACGTTCTTTTTCAGGTATATGAAGGACCTCGTGACCGACGGACATGTGTTTATCGGTATGCCGCCGCTTTACAAGTGTTCGCGGGGCGACAAAAGCGTATACTGCTACGACGACAGGGAGCTTGAGAAGGCCATATCAAAGATGGGCAGGGGCTATCAGCTTCAAAGGTATAAGGGACTGGGCGAGATGAACCCGGAACAGCTTTGGGAGACGACCATGGACCCCGACAAGAGGAAACTCATGCAGGTGACGCTCGAGGACGCGACCGAGTCCGAAAGGCTGGTTACGGTGCTCATGGGCGATAAGGTGGAACCGCGCCGCGAATATATATCGATGTACGCGGACTTCAACAAGTCCGACGACTTCATGGAAAAAATTGACGTAACCGGAGGTAATGGCAATGGCAAGGGATAAAATCGCTAAGCCCGCCGGTGAGACGATAATACAGAAAAATATGTCCGACATCATGCACGAGAGCATGATGCCCTATTCCGAGCACGTAATACTCGAACGCGCACTCCCGCGCGTCGAGGACGGGCTTAAGCCCGTTCAGCGGCGCATACTTTTCACGATGCTGGAACTGGGCAATACCCCCGATAAGCCCTACAGGAAGTGCGCCCGCGTTGTAGGCGACTGCCTGGGTAAATACCATCCCCACGGGGATACCTCCGTTTACGACGCCCTCGCGAGGATGGCTCAGCCCTTCGTCATGAGGGGGATGCTTGTCGACGGACACGGCAACTTCGGCTCCATAGACGGCGACAGCCCCGCGGCCATGAGGTACACCGAGGCGCGCATGGCGCCCCTGGCCATGGAGATGCTCAAGGACATCGAGAAGGACACCGTGGGCTTTCACCTCAACTTCGACGACACGCAAAAAGAGCCGGATCTCTTGCCGGGGCGATACCCTAACCTTCTGGTAAACGGCGCTTCGGGCATAGCGGTGGGACTGGCGACGAATATACCTCCCCATAATCTGGGCGAGGCCATAGACGCGGTCATAGCGCAGATAGGAAATCCCGATATAACGACGCGGGAGCTTATGAAATACATGCCCGCGCCGGACTTTCCGACGGGCGGCGTGCTCATAAAGGACGACGAACTTTTAAAGGCCTATGAAACCGGGCGCGGCAAATTGCAGGTAAGAGCCGAGGTGTCAATCGAAAAGGGTTCCGCCGGAAGAAGCCTCATAGTCATAACGCAGATACCCTATCAGGTGAATAAATCGCTGATGCTCGAGAGGATATTAAAGCTCTCCGAGGAAAAAAAGGCGCTTTTGGGCGGCATTTACGATATACGCGACGAGTCCGACAGGACGGGCATGAGGGCGGTCGTGGAACTGAAGCGCGACGTGGACGCCGAAAAGGTGCTCGCGGTGTTGTACAAGTACTCCGACCTTCAGACGACCTTCGGCGTCAACATGGTCGCCATCGCCGGGGGCAAGCCCGTTCAAATGGGGCTGAAGACCATAATCGGACACTACATCGCCCACCAGAAGGACGTGGTAACGCGCCGCACGAAGTACGAACTCGAACAGGCCAAAGCCCGGGCGCATATACTCGAGGGGCTTATAATCGCGGTGGACAATCTCGACGAGGTTATAAGGCTCATACGCTCGTCAAAAAACCCCAAAGAGGCCAAGGAAAAGCTCATGACGGCGTTCAACCTCACCGAGATACAGGCGCAGGCCATATTGGACATGAGGCTTCAAAGGCTCACAAACCTCGAGGTCATGGCGCTTAGAAAGGAATACGAGGAGCTTCGCAAGCTCATATCCCGCCTTGAGGGAATACTCGCGAGCGAAAAGAAATTGCTTAACGTCATAGTCGATCAGTTGAAGCAGGTCAGGGAGAAATACGCCGACCCGCGCCGAACCCGCATAATCGACAAGCCGGGCGAGATAGAGATAAAGGAAGAAGAACTCACCGTCGTCGAGGACGCGTATATAATCCTGACCCGCGCGGGGCTTATAAAGAAGCTCGCGCCAAAGGCGTTTGAAAAGCTCAAACAGACGCCGGACGAGGAAGTGCCTCTTTCGGTATGGAAGAGCGCGTCCAATCAAAAGCTTATGTTTTTCACGACCGCCGGACAGTGCTACTGCCTGCCGGTGGCGAATATACCCGAAGCGAAACCCAAGGATCGCGGTTCGACACTTGCCGGGCTTTTGCCGGGACTCACGGCCGAAGAAAAGCTCGTCAACGTGCTTCCCGTCGAGGATGCGTCGTTTACAGGCAATATAATATTCGCGACCGAAAAGGGACTTGTCAAGCGTTCGGCGTTTGGCGATTACGCCATAAAGAAATCCCGCTTCGCCGCGATCAACATAAAGCCCGGCGACGCGCTGAAGCGCGTATGGCTTGAGACGGGCGAACCCCTGGTAATGTTAGCCAGTAAAAAGGGCATGACCATATGCTTCGCCATCGACGAGATTCCCGTATCGGGACGCGTGAGCGCGGGCGTAAAGGGCATAGCCTTAGGCTCCGACGACGCCGTGATAGCCGCCTTCCAGCACGACAGGCGCGGCTATGCCGTAATCGTAACGCAGCTTGGCTATATGAAGCGCTGCCTGATGGCGGATTTCGACAGTCAGGCGCGCGGAGGAAAGGGCTTAAGATGCATATCGTTCCATCCCAAGGGACTGAATGGAACATATCTCGCGGCGTTTGAAAAGATGGTCGGAAGTAACGACGTAATCGTAAGCCAAAAGGAAGGACTCGTCACGCGGCTTCGCGCGGATGAGATAATGCTCGAACTGAGAGGCGGCAAGGGTCAGCCGGGAGTAGTCGCGGTGTTGGACGACATAGTTGTCGACGCGCGCCTGGCGGCTTACTGAGGCGTATGAAAATAGGGAATATTGAAATCCCTCCCGGGGCGGGACTGGCTCCCATGGCGGGGGTGAGCGATATGCCCATGCGGCGTTTGTGCTTCAGGTACACAGCCGCGTGGGCGGTGAGCGAGATGATAAGCGCGAAGGGATACCTTTGCGCTCCCCGGGACTCCAGACCCATCGAGGAGCATCTGGCGAGAAGCGCTGACGAGGGAGTAACGGGGCTTCAGCTGTTCGGCCACGAGCCGGATATCATGGCCCGGGCCGCCGGAGAATTGCGGGATAAGGGCTTTGACTTCATAGATATAAATATGGGCTGCCCCGCCAAGAAGATCGTCTCAAACGGCGACGGAGCGGCGCTCATGAAGGATCCCGCGCTGGCCGGGGCTATAATCGGAAAAGTCGTAAAGGCGGCGGGCGTACCCGTGACGGTCAAGATACGCGCGGGATGGGACGAATGGCATATAAACTGCGTCGAAATCGCCCGCATAGCGCAAAGCGAGGGCGCGAGCGCCATAACCGTTCACGCGCGGACGCGCGAAATGTTCTATTCTGGAAACGCCGACTGGAGGCATATCGCGAACGTCGTCGAGGCGGTGGATATCCCCGTGATAGGCAACGGCGATATAACTAGCGCCGAAGACGCCTTGCGGATGATTAATGAGACGGGTTGCGCCGGAGTGTGCGTGGCTCGCGCCGCGAGGGGGAATCCGTGGATATTCCGCGATATAGCCCGGGGGTTCGCGGGCGAAGCGCCCCTTCCCGTATCATTTGCCGAGAGAGCCGATATGGCCAGAGAACACTTGCTTATGGAGATAGAACTGCGCGGCGAAAAAAGCGCGGTTATGGACATGAGAAAGCATATAGCGTGGTATCTGTCCGGAGCGCGGGACAGCGCTAAATTGCGCTCGGCCATGATGCGCCTTAACAGCGCGGAGGAAGTCATTCGCGAACTGGAGCGTATAAGGGATTCGTATGGCGGGAACGCCCCCGTATAACAGGATCTGCAATAGACCGCAAAGCGCCTTTTGCGATCTATGCCTGTGCGCACATGTATGCGCCAAAGCTGTTTTGCCGGATAATTATGCCGGTTTATGCGTTGTATGACCCGGATTATTCAGCTTGACATTCGTCCGGAACAGGTCTATACTTGCAACAAGCCCACGCCTTTTTTGAGGGGGCAATTGTACAGGGGGTAAATTTTATGTCCAGAATGAAAAAGTTGATTTCCGTCCTCCTGGCCGTCGCGTTGACGGTCGCCTGCGCAAGCTCGTTTGCCTGCACGGGCTTTTATGTTGGCAAACAGGCGAGCGCCAACGGCACCACGATTATCGGACATACCGTAGACGCGTCCACCACCAGCCAAACGGTGATAAATGTCATTGAGCGCGTCGAAAATGAGCCCGGTCGCATTTTTTCCGAAGGATGGGGAGATTTCTCCTGGCCGCTTCCGGATACGACCTACGCCTATACCGCGACGCCCTTCTCCGGCGGTATTTGTCATAACGGCGTAGCTAACGAGATGGGCGTCGCCATAAGCGCCGCCGTAACCTGCTACATAAGCGATGAAATCAGCGCTATGGATCCCGTCGTTGACGACGGACTCAGCGAGGGTTTCCTGTGCGCGTTGGTAGGCGCGTGCTGCGCGACCGCCCGCGAAGGCGTCGATCTTCTGGCTAAAGTAATCGAAGAAATCGGCAACTCCGAGCAGAACACCATCTTTATCGCTGATCAGAACGAAGCCTGGTACATGGAGACCTACACCGGACATCAGTGGTGCGCGGTGCGCATGCCGGAAGACTGCGTCGCGGTGTTCGGCAACCAGTTCATGCTCGGCGCGGTCGATCCCGAAAGCGAAGACGTTTTGTATTCTGAAGGCTTGTTCACGATGCCCGAGGAAGCCGGACTCGCGGTATACACCGAGGACGGTCTGATGGATCTGTTCGCCACCTATTCCGGAAACGCCCTGGCTAACGCCTCCAACCGCCGCACATGGTACGGCCATTTCATGCTCGCGCCCTCAACCGCCGGCGATTACGGCACCAAAACCCGCTACGACCTGTTCTATCAGCCGGACGAAAAAGTAACGCTCGATGAGGTGTTCGAGGTTACCCGCGCCCGCTTTGAAGGCACTCAGTGGTGCCCCGAGACCACCGGACGCATGGATCAGCGCGTCATAGGCACTGAAAAGCAGGCCAATGTAAACGCCATAGAGGTATACGACGACCTGCCCGCAGCCATGTCCTGCGTAACGTGGACATGCATGGCCAACGCCGAGCATTCCGTCTATCTGCCCGTTTCCAACCTCGTCACCGACGTGGCCGAATCCTACAAATACGAGCCTGCCCGGGAGAACATGTGGGGCGGAGTGTATGACCCCAAGATGGCTCACGTGGTCTTTAAGCGACTTTGCGCGCTCAGCGAGCAGGATCGCACCTACTACGGCCAGGGAGTACGCGATTACTGGCACAGCGTAGAGCTTGAACTGGTGGAAAGTTATCCGCAGGTTCTTGCGCAAACTCAGCAGATGTATCAGACCGACCCGGCGGCAGCGGCCGAGTATATCACCGATTACACGATCGCCCTTCAGGAAAAGGCCTTTGACGAAGCCAACCTGATGTATGACGAGTTGACCTGGTACATGATTGCCAACACCAACGCCCAGAAGTACTCCTATGACAGCAGCACTATGACCATGGGCGATACGCTTAACTGGACGCCCTTCACGCCCTCGCTGGCTCTCGAGGAGCAGGCGGGCTGAGCGCTGATTTATTTCATGGCGAAATAGCGGGAGCGCATTGCGCTCCCGTTTATTGACTGTCAGCGCGGGGAACGGAGGGAATCGCCGTGAGCGCCAGTTTGTATTGCGATAAGAAAACCCGCGAGATCTGATCAAATTGATTCCGCGCCGACGGCGCCGAAAGGATGGTACGGAAAATGAAGGTAATCGTTATAAACCTCGGCTCCACGAGTTTTAAATTTAAGCTCTTCGAGATGGATACGCAAACGGTATTGGCTTCGGGCGACGTCGAGCGCATAGGCGGACGCGGCGCATGGCGCATGAAGTTGCCCAAAGCCGATTCCGGAAGCGAAGTCATACCCACCCACGAAGACGCCTTTAGAATGATGATGGGCAAGCTCGTTGATACGGGAATCATATCATCCCTCGCGGACATAGACGCGGTGGGCTACAAGGCCGTTCACGGCGGG
Organism: Clostridia bacterium; assembly: GCA_030526935.1. Taxonomy (GTDB): domain Bacteria; phylum Bacillota; class Clostridia; order Christensenellales; family Aristaeellaceae; genus JAUNBY01. The sequence goes on along the minus strand of JAUNBY010000080.1, from coordinate 1,200 downwards.
GAGCTTTCGGGCGCGGCCATAATTGACGACGCCGTAATGGCTCAGATGGAGAAGATGATTCCCTTCGCCCCGGCGCACAATCCCATGTATTTAAAGGTTATGCGCTCCATGGCGCAAGAATACCCCAATCTGGTTCAGGTGGCCTGTTTCGAGACTTCATTTCACCGCACCATACCCGAATACCGGGCGGTATACGGCGTCCCATACGAATGGGTAAAGGAATACGGAATAAGGCGCTATGGCTTTCACGGCTCGAGCCACAGCTATATAGCCATGATGATGAAGAAGCTCGAACCGTCGGCTTCGCGCGTCATATCGCTGCATCTGGGCGGCTCCTCCTCCATATGCGCGATACTCGACGGCAAAAGCGTCGCCACGTCTATGGGCGCGTCCCTTCAATCCGGGCTTTTTCACAACAACCGCGCGGGCGATTTCGACTCGTTTGCCGTGCCCGTTCTGGCCAAGGAACTTGGGGGCATAGACGAGGCGATGAAGGCACTGTCGAGCCGGTCGGGATTTCTGGGGCTGTCAGGGGTCAGCGGCGATATGCGCGATGTCATCGAGGCCGCGCAAAACGGAAACGTCCGCGCAAAGCTGACCTTCGACGCTTTTTGCGACAACATCACAGGTTTCATCGGAATGCACTCGGCATATATGGCGGGCGTGGATTGCCTGTGCTTTACCGGGGGCATTGGACAGCACTGCAAGCCGCTTCGCGAAGCCGTTTGCGCACATCTGGGATATGAAATCGATGCGACCGTTGACGAGGGCAGATTGAGCCCGGAGAATTCAAAGCCCGCCATATACGCAATCGAAACAAACGAGGAGCTTATGGTCGCCCGCTCAACCGTGGAATGCCTTCGCGAAAACCAGGATTGCCCTTCGTAACAAGACAGATTGGCGCGTAATAACCTGCTGCTCACAATCGTTCAATCCATATCGCAACGGGAAAACGTCGAAAATTACGCATACGGCTGCGCGGGAAGCATCATGCTTCCCGCGCAGCCTTTTGTGTTATTCGTAGAACAGGTACATCAGCGTTTCTTCGTCGGCAAAGCCCGTGGGTTCAAGATTCATGTCAATCTGGAAGTTCGTAAGCGCCGCTATATATGACTCGTCGCTGTATTCGCTGTCCTGCATGACGTATCCAAGCTCCATAAGTCTCATCCATACCTGCTCCGATGTGGGTTCGAGCGTAGG
>JAUNBY010000548.1 GCA_030526935.1 Clostridia bacterium | reverse complement strand
TCCCTTTCCGGATCGCCCTCGGGCATATCGACCAGCGCCATTATCAAGGCGTCCTCGCGGTTATCCTCGTAGTAACGCTTTCTGGTTCCCACGCGAATAAAGCCGAGCTTCTCGTAAAGCGATATCGCGGCGACGTTGGATCTCCTGACCTCGAGCGTCATATACCTCACGCCCGAATCCGCCGCCATCTGTATCATCGCCCGAACGACGGCCTCGCCTATGCCTCGGGCGCGCATATCGCTTCTCACGGCGACGTTGGTTATATGCCCCTCGTCCATTACGAGCCACGTCCCCGCGTAGGCCGCGACCTCGCCGTTTACGCGGGCGACCATGTACCTGGCGCACTTATTCTCCGTCATTTCGCGCTCGAAGTCCTCGCGCGTCCACGGTTTGGCGAAGGTCTCCCTTTCGATTTGCGCGACCGCGTCCACGTCGTCGATCGTCATGAGGTTTATAACCATATCATCCATTCAGCCGCTTCTCTCTTTCGCGCTCGGCCTGCGGCTTGCGCAGATATAAAGGCTCCAGTTCGACGGCGCTTACGGGCTTTTCGAACACGGCCAGAGCGCACGCCGCGCCCGCGCGCAGCTGGGCTATATGGTCGGGGGCGATAATCGCCCTTTCGCCCATCGCCTCCTCGATTGCCGCGCGATGAACGCCAACGCCGTCGCCCACGAACATGATTTTACCCCCGGGGAGCCTTGATAAATAATCCCCGAGAGGGACGGCGTCGTCGGGAAGCACCCTTTCGGGGCGGTCGCCGGATATAAAGGTAAACGCCGCCGAATAGACCTGACCCCGGCGCGCGTCGAGTATGGGGCAGATGACGCCGTCGAAGCCGTATTTGCCCATCGCCAGAACCTCAAGCGCGTCGAGAGCGACGACGGGCTTGCCTAGCGCCACGGCCATGCCCTTGACGCAGCACACGCCTATGCGAACGCCGGTGAATGAACCCGGCCCCGCGACGCAGGCGAACAGGTCTATCTCGCCCGGAGCCACCCGCGATACCCTGGCCGCCTCGTCTATCATGGGCTGCACGATGGACGAGTGCGTAAGCCCGGCGTTCGCCGCCGCCTCGTAAACGATTTTTCCTTCCCGGCTCAGGGCGACCGAGGCCACCGGCCCCGTCGTGTCAACCGCCAATATCGTCATTTGGAGCCTCCCACGCGCTTATCGCCGCGCATATTTCTTCGGCGCGCCCGGGCGGCGCTTCGACGTCTATGCGGCGCGAGTCGAATTCATCCCCGCGGTCGATGGAAACCTGGATCGCGCCATCTATTCCGAGTCCGTCCATTGGCCATTCTATGAACGATATGCCGTTCGAGCCTACGTATTCGTCCAGCCCCGCCGCGAAATACTCGTCGGCGTCCGAAAGCCTGTAAAGGTCGAGATGATATACGCGCACGTCCCCCTGATAGGGCTGCATCAAAGTAAAAGTCGGGCTTGGCATGGCGCAGCGGACGCCCAGCGCCCTCGCCGCCGCCCTCGCCATCACCGACTTCCCCATGCCTATCTCGCCGTAAAGCAGCACTACGTCGCCCGGAACGAGCGCCTGCGCGAGCTTCCCCGCGAACGCCTGCGTGTCCTCCCGCGAGGTGGTCGTGTATTTCATGATCCTCCATGCGTTTTAAGAATATAGACACATTATAGCCCTCCCAAGGCGCGTTGTCAAGACCGGGATGAATGGACGGGGTCGTTGTCGCGCAACCCGCGAATACGCGTAACTCGCGCATTATAAGCAAGGTTTGCGTAGGGGCGTCGCATTGCGCGCCCGCCCGCTTGCCTACCGC
>JAUNBY010000079.1 GCA_030526935.1 Clostridia bacterium | reverse complement strand
GGCTGGCGGGCGCGCAATGCGCGCCCCTACGGGTTCGTTGTCGCGTAACCCGCGAATACGCGCAACCCGCCGGAGGAAACGGTATCACTTTACGAGGGGAGCGAGGAATGATTATTAAGGATACCCGCGTTCATCTGAAACAATATTTTGCTTGACGGAATCGAGGTATTTGTTTATACTAAAAATTGTATATTGTATAGTGAGTAGACGGTTTTTACGCTATACCAGCGTTTGGGATTTGTTCAAAGGAGAATACGAACGATGAAGCCTGGACAACCGCCGACGTCGATGCCGAACATAAATGATGAATACGAAACCCGTAATCAGGGCGAGGATATTCAAGCCAGTGAAATTGACGAAGTAACGGGACTTTTGAATATACGCGCCTTTACCAGAAGAGTAAAGGCCTTAATATCCTCGGCGCCTCCCGGCACTTACGCCATAATGTGCTGGGACATAGATAGATTTCGCATTTACAACGATATGTATGGCTTCAGCGCGGGAGATAAACTTCTTCGCGATATAGGCGACTATACTACAAAAAACCGCGGTAAGTTTCACTCCGAGGCACAGGCTCGCATAAGATCCGATTATTTTGCCTGCTGTATTCGTAAGGATAAGCTGGATCTATCCTGCGTCATAAACGCCATCAACGATATGATGGACTATATATCCCCCGCGTTTCATTGCGTAGCTCACGTAGGGGCTTATCTGATAAACGATCTGAACGTGGATGTAATACTTATGTGCGACCGGGCGCTTATGGCGCTTAAAAGCACTAAGGGCGACGCTCCGTTTCAATACGCGTGGTACGACGAGTCGATGCGCCAATCCTCTATAGAGGAGCAGCGCAATATCTCCGAAATAGTCGCCGCGTTAAAAAACGGAGAGTTCGACATTTACCTTCAGCCACAGTACGATCAGTATACCGGCGAAATATCTGGAGCGGAAGCGCTCGCGCGCTGGTTTCATCCTGAAAACGGCGTATTATCTCCCGCCCACTTTATTCCCATAATGGAAAAAAACAGCCTTATAGAGCAGTTGGACGAGATGATATGGGAAAAGACCGCCGCGTTTATCTCACAGGTGAACAAAATAACCGCCGCGCCGTTTCACATATCGGTGAACGTATCGAGAAAGGATCTGTTTAACGAAAGCACCGCCGACAGGCTTTAGGATATGGCAAAAAGGTATAATATCGACCCGAAGCTCATGCATCTCGAGATTACGGAATCCGTATACGTCAGTCATCCCGAGCACTTTTCGCGGATGGTAGATAAACTGCGCGAGAAGGGCTTCGTAATTGAGATGGACGATTTCGGAAGCGAGTATTCGTCGCTCAATACGCTTAAATACATGCCGGTTGACGTGCTCAAAATGGATATGAATTTTCTGTCGGATGAAGGCGAGCAAAAAAACAACGGCGGTATAATCATAAGTTCCATACTGAGAATGGCGCACTGGCTGGATCTGTATATGATAGTTGAGGGCGTGGAAACCGCCCAGCAGGCTGACTATATGAAATCCATAGGCTGCAGATACGCGCAGGGATATTACTATGCCCGCCCCATGCCCAAGGATGACTTTATAAAGCTTTTAGTTGCCGGAAAGACAGCTTCGCTTAAGAATACCACCTTCGTGGACAGCTATTTTAACGGCATAGATTTCTGGAAGCCGGAATCGCAGGCGTCGGCGGTGTTCAGCACGCTCGTTGGCGGAGCGGGCATTTTCGAATATCACGACGGCAATCTCGAGTGCGTTCGAATAAACGAGATGTATACCAGGACTCTTGGCGTTGAAAGATCAGACCTGATGAAGTATCAGACCCGCGTCTTCGACGCGGTTTACCCCGAAGACAGGGCTTCATTCAGGGATTTGCTTGAGAGTTCAAAAGACACGAGCGACGAGTTCACAACCGAGCTCAGATTCCGCTATGCGGGTAAGAGCCTGCAATGGCTGCGCCTTCGCGGAAGGCGCATAGCCAAAAGCGTAGATTGCACGGTATTCTACATCGCCATTGAGGATATAACCAACCGACGGGAAATGGAACTGCGTCTCAAAAGCGAAAACGAATTTTGCCGTATGCTCATGAAGACGAGCGATGTGCTCGTATTTGACTACAGCATAAAAGCCGACACTATGTCGCTTCAATACGTCGCGAACGAGGGCAATCTCGTTAACTTGCATATCGACGACTATATCAAAAACGACCTGACTTGCTTCATTTACCCGGAAGACCGCGAAGGCGTCAGGAATCTGTTTCCAAATGGCGAATATAAGGATGACGGTCATTTCGAATGCAGGATAAAAACGCCGTATGACAACAGCTTCCCATGGAGGCGCGTTACCTACAGTTGCATAAAGGACGAAAGCGGAAATAAAACGAACGTCGTAGGTCAGATTCTGAATATCGACGAGCAAAAACGTCGCGAAAAGCTTCTGGAGAGGCTCAACAAGATGCTCTCCCGCGGTCGCGTTTACGACTCGGATATAGTCAGCGGCGTCTTCAATCACATGTATCAGGTCGAAGATACGCATAAAGCGATAGAATCCATACTCGCCTTCCTGGGTGAAAGCTACAATGCCAGCCGCGTTTATATCGCGGAATATAACCGTGAAAGTCTGCGTTGCGATATAAACTTCGAGTGGCTCTGCGATGGCGTCACGTCGATTAAGGACGCGACAGGCGGATACGAATTCTCCAACGAGGAAGAGATGGAACAAAGCGTAAAGCGCTTTGACAGGGACGGCATATATATCGCCAAGGATATATCGCTGTGCGCGCCCGCGCTCAAGTCGATATTCACGAGGCTTGGGGTGCGCTCATCGGTGCAGTTTGCGATGTACAATCAGGGCGAATTGGTCGGCTTCATAAGCTTCGACAACAATGCGAGCTCTTCTTTGCCCACGCGCGAAATGACGGGGACGCTGCTTCTTATCTGTCAGGTAATAGGCGTATTCATCGAGAAAAACACCGCGCAGTACAAGATCTCTTATTCGGAGGAGTTTATTGACGCCATAGATAAGAACCCATCGCTTATATATATCGTGGACAGCGACAATTTCAATCTCATCTATAAAAACGCCAAAGTGCGCGAGTACCTCGCAGGCGTCGCCGATGCGACATGCCACAAGGTATTCGCCAATAAAGACATTCCCTGCAAAGGCTGTCCGCTGGTTCATTATAAGAATACAGGAGAGATCGTCGCTACTCAATTGCTCCGTCCGGACGGGGTATGGGTACTCGTTCAGGCAATTCCGATCAGGTGGAGAAACAGGGAACGCATTATGATGTTCTCCACCGATATCACTTCTCAGAAAAAAGCCGAGGAAAGCCTCCATGTCAGCGACGAGACGCTCGCCTTAAGCATGGAGCAGATGGGAAGAAATATTTGCGTCTATCACGTAGCATCACATACGCTCAAACTCCCCGAGAAGTTTGCGCAAATCTGGGGCGTTGCCTCCTGCGTAAACGTGCCGGAGGAAATGATAAAACTGTTGGGAATGGATCCCGATTCTGAATACACCAACGGATACAGAGAGTTTTTCGCCACTATAGACTCGGGACAAAAGACGGGCACGGGTGAATTCCCCTTCCCAGGGCGCGACGGAAGAACCATATGGTATAGGTTTGAATTCGTAAGTGTGTTCAACGAAGCGGGCGAACCGGTTCAGGCGGTCATATCTTTTGAAGATACGACCAGTTACCATGAAGAAAACCGCCGCCTAAATATCGAGATAGACAGACTCATAGCGGCGGTGAGAAGCGTATATCCTCTGACTATATCGGCGAACCTGACGGATAACTACTATAACACCATCAATCGTGAAGAGCACCCGATCAAGCGATTCCCGATGGACGGCGAATATGATATGCTTGCAGAAAGCTGCCTTAGATGTCTGCGCCCGGAGGATCACAAGGCTTTTCTAGATATCTTTTCCAGAGAACGCCTTATCTCAATTTACCGCAACGGCGAAAAGAGCTGCCGCGCCGAGTTTGTGGAGCGCTGCGACGACGACGTATGGCGTTGGATGGAGATAGTGGTGCTGTTTATCGATTCGCCTTACGACAATGACGTAAACTGTCTTATGCTCGTGCGCGGAATAGACAAGCAAAAATCTCTTGAAGAACAGCTCAGGATGCTGCTGAGGCACACCGACGAGGAGCTTCAGTTTCAACGCGACTATTCAAGAGTCATAGACGATACCATATTGGCTCAGATAATTATAACGAGTTCGGAAACGCTCGAAATCATCCATATGAGCGGAAGCCTGTTTAAAAAGTACGGCTATAGCGACGATGAAATTCAAAAAAGCGCACAGAACCGTCTTCGCCCCTTTATATATCCGCCTGACTTTACAACTGCGACCTCGCAGATGCGAAAGGTCTCCGAGCAGAACGTTTCGTATCTGGAGCAGGAATATCGCATAATCAAAAAGGATGGATCTTTGGCCTGGGTCTGCATAGGTTCGTCGCTTACGCGCAGCTATAACGGTCAATTGCTTTACGTAAGCGTAATGACCGATGTGACCCAGCGCAGAAGCGTCGAACTTCAACTGCTCAAGTCCGATGGTTTCATGAAGCTCGCCTCAGGTTTATACAACCGCGTCGTCTACAGATATGACGTTCTCTCCGGAAGAGCCATAGTGATAAACCCCGAATTGTCCGAGGCGGCGGGCCTTTTGTCAGAGTACGATGGCCTTCCTGAAAGCGTAATCAAAAGGGGGAAGATACTTCCCGAGAGCCGCGATGAGGTGCTGCGCTTCTTTGAATCAATACACGCCGGCGAATCAAGGGGCTACGCGAGAGTACGTATGAATCTCAAAGGCGAGAACAGGTGGTATGAATACAACTTCCGCTCCATGCTCGATGACGATGGTGTGCCGGTCGTAACCGCCATATCGCTTCTTGATATAAGCGACGCCTACGAAAAGGAACTGGCTTACGCGCGCTACCTTGTCGATACGCGCACAGAGGAGATAAACAGCATCGGTCGTATAGACGCGGATCTGACTACAGACGTGGTTGAGCGGCAACATACGCTGCCTCAGGGAACCGGCGATATGAGGGGATGGCGTTTTAACGACGCCATAAGGTATTTGGTGAGGCTGTTCCTCCAGGCTGATGATTGCGAAGCCGCAATGTCCTTTTACACTCGCGAAAAGCTGCTCGAGAAAGTAAGTGCCGGGGAGACCGGCGTATTCGGCGAGCATTTCGTTCGCTATCCCGACGGGAGTCAGCACTGGATAGCCATAGATATAAAATTCGTAAAGGATCCATATACAGGCAATATTAAGGCTTTTGGATATATCAGCGACGTGACCGAGGAAAAAACGCGCGACATGGACATGCGCTTTCGCGCCGAAACAGATCAGCTGTCGGGCCTGTATAATCGCGGGGCATCCGAAAAATACATGAAACAGATGATTGATTCCGCAAGACCATGCGCGCTCATAATGCTTGACCTGGACGACTTGAAGTCCATCAACGACACCTACGGCCACGCCGAAGGCGACAGGACGATAACCGCGATCGGAGGTGTGCTCGGAACGCATTTTCGAAAGCACGACATCGCCGGGAGGATAGGCGGGGATGAATTCGCGGTGCTGCTTACCGATGTTTCCTCGCCCGAGCCTATAAAGAAGGTACTCAATTCGCTCATGGATAAATTGAAATCCATACGCGTCGGCGAAAACGACGACGTCGGCATATGCTGCAGCGCGGGGGTCGCCTTTACCGATAAAGACTGCCGCGATTTCGATGCTCTTTATCATCGCGCGGACAGAGCGCTTTATTCGGTCAAGCGCGCAGGCAAGGGCAATTACGCGTTTTACAGTCCCGAAATGGAAGTGGATCATCCGCATTGATACGAAGCGCGGCACATCCCCCAAAAAAAGCGCGATAGAACGGGATTCGTCGGATGGGTTTTTCTTATCCTGATGCGACGGGCAAGGAGACCGTACTCAATCCCAAACGGCGTTTACACAATAACGGAATCCGAAAAATATCAACGCTTTTGGGAAAAAAACCAATTGACATTTGGACGAATATGTGTATTATTAATATAGACTTGTCCATATATGTCAACGGGCATTAGAAAAAAGGAGGTTTCCCAATGAAAAAACTGATTTGTCTGGTTCTCGCCGTACTGATGCTAACGTCAGCCGCCTTCGCCGCGGAGATAGGCTTTTTGCCCCCGGCGATGACTAGCCCCTTCTACGCGGCATGCATAGAGGGCGCTACTCCCGTGGCCGAAGCCTATGGCTACGACCTGCTGATAATGGCTCCGCCGTCCGAGGATGACTACGCCACCCAGATGTCCATGATGGAGGACATGATCACCCGCGGCGTCGCCGGCATCGCCGTTTGCGGCATCAACCTCGACGCGCTGATCCCCGGAATCAAGAAGGCCAACGAAGCCGGAATCCCCGTGGTTATGTTCAACACCATCACCGAGATCGCCGACGGCGAAGTGTACGCCTATTCGGGATACAATCAGTATAACGGCGGCGCCAAGATCGCCGACTGGGTCAACGAGCAGACCGGCGGCGTCGCCAAGGTCGCGATCATCGAAGGACTTCCCAGCGACTACACCACCCAGCGCATGGGCGGCTTCGTAGATCGCTGCGCCGAGGTTTATCCCGGAATCGAGCTCGTCGCCTCTCAGCCCGGCGACTGGGTACGCGAAACCGGCATGAACGCCGCGATGGACATGCTCCAGGCGCATCCCGAGATAACCGTCATTTACGGCCTTTCCGACGAAATGGCTCTGGGCGCGGTTCAGGCCTGCAAGCAGCTCGGCCGCGAGGACATAATCTGCGTGGGTCTCGACGGAAACCCCAATGCCTTTGAGTCCGTCAAAGCCGGCGAACTCACCGCCACTCTCGATTGCGGCCCGGTTGCCATCGGAGCCAACGCCATCGACGCCATAGTAAGCGCTATAAACGGAGTCGAGCGCACCGAGAAGATCATTGAGGCCGAAACCACCGTCGTTGATATAACCCTCGTTGACGAGTATCTTTAATATCATAGGTTAACCGATAACAGCGGCGGGGTAATACCCGCCGCAATCCATATTGAAACGGGGTAATACGCATGGCGGAATTTCTAGAAATGCGCGGCGTTGTAAAACGCTTTCCGGGCGTTCTCGCGCTTGACCATGTGAACCTTAGCGTTAAAAAAGGCGAGGTACACGCGCTTCTCGGCGAAAATGGCGCGGGCAAGTCGACGCTTATGAAAGTGCTTTCCGGCGCATATAACGCGGACGAGGCCGAAATAGAAATAGACTCGAAGAAGGTTGAAATACGCACATCCTCGGACGCTAAGGATCTCGGCATATCTATAATTTATCAGGAATTAAACCTCACCGAGCAATTGACGGTGGCTGAGAACATATTTATGGGTCGTCCGATAATGAAAAACAAGTTCATGGTCGATTGGAAAAAAATGTACGACGAAGCCCAAAAGATTCTGGATGACCTCGGCGTAGATATAAACTCCCATTCCCTGATACGCAACCTCGGCGTAGCACACAAACAAATGGTCGAGGTCGCGAAGGCGCTGTCCATAAACTCGCGTATACTTATAATGGACGAGCCGACCGCGCCTTTGACAAACCGCGAGATAGACACGCTTTTCAATACCATAAGGATGCTCAAAGCGCGTGGAGTGTCGATAATCTATATCTCTCACCGCCTCGAGGAGGTCATGCAGATATGCGACCGCGCGACCATAATGCGCGACGGCAAAAACGTAACGGTCGTTGACGTAGATAAGACGACTCTTGACGAGATAATAAAGTTCATGGTCGGTCGCGAACTGAAGGAGAAGTTCCCCAAGGTGCGCGTCCCTCTTGGCGAAGAGGTTTTGCGCGTCGAGCGCGTCAACGCCGGAAAACAGGTGAAGGACATTTCATTCTCGGTAAGAGCGGGCGAGATACTGGGCATATCGGGTCTTGTCGGAGCAGGCAGAACCGAGACCGCAAGGGCGATATTCGGCATGGATAAAAAGCAGTCCGGCGAGATATACGTACAGGGCAAGAAGGTCGAAATAAGGGTGCCTCTCGACGCGATAAAGGCCGGTTTCGGCTTCGCCACCGAGGACAGGAAAGGCGAAGGGCTTGTGCTTACAATGTCGGTCGGGCAGAACATAACCCTCGCGACGCTCGACAATTTTGGCAAGTCCTATCACCTCAACCTCAACCGCGAGCGCGAGGTCATCGCAGAGTACATAGACAGGCTCAATATAAAGACGCCGTCACAGAACCAGCTCGCGCGAAACCTCTCCGGCGGCAACCAGCAAAAGGTCGTGCTCGCGAAGTGGCTTTTGAGCAAATCCCGTATAATTATATTCGACGAGCCGACTAGAGGCATAGACGTCGGAGCCAAGATAGAGGTTTACAACATAATGACGGAACTCGTCAAGGATGGTCATGCGGTCGTCATGATCTCGTCCGAGCTTCCGGAGATACTGGGAATGTCCGACAGGGTGCTCGTCATGTGTCAGGGCGCCGTGACGGGCGTATTCGACGTAGACGAGACGCTTACGCAGGAGAAGATACTCTATTACGCCACCGGCGGCGACAGGCATATAGCTTGATTTGAGGTGTAGATTATGAAAAACAGAATGCGCGTTATACTTATCATCTGCCTGGTTTTGGGCATCGCCCTTACGGGACTTGCGATATACGCGGGAAGCCATGCCGACCGCGTCGCCGAAATAAACGAGGTTCTTAACGCTCAGAGGATGGCCGAGGCTCAGGCCAGAGCCGCCGAGCTTCTTGGCAAAGAAGTCGAAGTCTCGCAGGAGATAGCCGAAATCGAAATAACCCGCGAAGACGAGATAGCCATGGCGCTTTACGGGCAGTACTCGCTTTTTCTCGTGCTTGGAATCGACCTTATGATAATCGGACTTGGAGGACTTATTTATAATGCGGTCAAGAAAAAGCGTTCAGCCCGCGCGGGCAAGGTATCCTCAAGCGGAAGCATATGGGGCATACTGCTGGCGCTTATAGTGCTTTGTCTCGACTTGGCGCTCGCGACGAACGTGTTTCTCACGGCTAGCAACTTTCTAAACGTCCTTCAGCAGATATCAATCAACTTCGTAATCGCCGTCGGCATGACGTTTGTCATAATCTCCGGAGGCATAGACCTGTCGGTCGGCTCGAATATCGCTCTTTCGGGTCTTTTGATGGCGATACTTATGAAGAACTTCGGCGTAGGTGTCGTGCCTACTATAATAATCTGCATATTGTTCTCCGGCGCCATAGGGCTGATAAACGGCTTAATGATAGCGTATCTGGATCTGCCTCCGTTCATTGCCACGCTGGGCATGATGTCTATCGCCCGGGGCGCGGCTTATACCGTTACGGGAGGTCAGCCGCTTTATACGATGCCCGCCGGATTTACCGCCATATCAAGCCGCGTGGGAGGCGTTCCCCTGTACGGGATACTGATAATGCTGGCGGTGTTTTTACTTGGATGGTACGCTCTTAAATACACCCGCGCCGGGCGCTTTACCTACGCTATCGGCGGAAACGAAAACTGCGCGCGGCTTTCCGGAATTAATATCGCCAAGAGCAAGTGCCTCGTCTATACCATTAGCGGACTTTGCTGCGGAGTCGCGGCGCTGCTTTTGACCTCGCGCCTCGACTCCGCCGTCCCCACTAACGCCGACGGGCAGGAAATGGACGCCATTGCCGCCGTTGTTATAGGCGGAACCAGCATGAAGGGCGGCGAGGGGAGCATGATAGGAACCCTCATAGGTATTTTGATTATAGGCGTCATATCAAATGGCCTCAACCTGCTCGGCGTGGCTCAAGGACCTCAGAAGATGGTAAAAGGCCTGATAATCGTCGTAGCCGTCATAATCGATGTAGTGCGCCGCAAGGCTTCGGAATCGGTGAAATAATCGCGTTTTCGCGATCTCACACTCCTCGGGCGCGCCGCATATAATACGCGGCGCGCCCTGTGCCAACTCTCTTCGTTACCTGATAAAACTTTTCAAATATACATTTTCTGGTGCTAATATTCGAAAAACGAGTCTGATGTTTAGAGCGACTTTGCCAAATGATTTTTTTTGCGTACAGTATTTACATTTCAAGCCTCGACTGTTATAATATACCCATGAAGAAAATGTGTCTGATTGCGACACCGCGTCGTTTTGCACATTTATGAAGGGCGAACGATTCTGATATAAAAGCCATCATAAGCTGAAATGGCGGAATGGCAGACGCAGGAGACTTAAAATCTCCTGTCCGAATGGACGTGTGGGTTCGAGTCCCACTTTCAGCACCACAA
>JAUNBY010000078.1 GCA_030526935.1 Clostridia bacterium | reverse complement strand
GCACAATCCGGGTTAATCGACATTAACTCAATGCCGCATACATTCCCGCATCGTCTCGCGCGCCGGCGGTCATATCCAGTTTAACCGCGCAATCGGCGATTATACGGATTCCTATAAATTAATCGCCTCGCGTCGAATCCCCATAAAAGCGGGGACGCCGCAAAACGCGGCGTCCCCGCTATCTATTCCTATCAGTGCGCCAGCACCTGGGCGGTCTTGAGGTAGAGGGTATCGGAGGGATTGAGGTAATAGCCGACCACGTAATCCTTCATGAGAAGCATATTGGATTTGTAGTAGAGGTTCAAAAGCGGGTAGTCGGCCGAGGCTATTTCATCCGCCTGCTTTATAAGCTCAACTGCCTTTGCGGCGTCGGTTTCAACCATGACCTGTTCAACAATCGCGTCGTACTCGGGATTGGAGTAGCCGGTGAGGTTATTGACGTCTCCCGTCTTGAGAAGCGGCAGGAAGGTCATCGGGTGCAGGTAGTCGCCGCTCCAGCCCATAGCGCCTATCTCGTAATTGCCGGCGAGCACGTTTTCGTAGTATATCGCCCAATCCTCGTTGGTGATGTTGACGGTGATGTTGAGGTTGGTCTGAAGCATCTCGGCGATGGCTTCCACGATAGACTTTACGTTTTCGTTGGTGTAGTAGGAAAGCGTTACGACGGGGAAGCCCTCGCCGTTGGGATATCCGGCCTCGGCAAGCGCAGCCTGAGCGGCCTCGGGATCGGCGTACTCGCTCAGTTCAAACGTTCCAAGTTCGTCGGTGAAGTCCACGCCGTCCACGACGTAGCCGGGGGCTATGAAGGAATAGGCGGGAACGGCGTCGGTCTGGGCGACGTCCTCTATGAGCGAGGTGCGGTCTATCGCGAGGTTTATGGCCTTGCGAACGAGGACATTGTCAAAGGGCGCCTTTGCGCAGTTGATATCGTAGTAGACTGTGCCATAAGCGCTCGTCACGACCAGTCCCGCGTCCTCGGCCTTGAGGCGCGCTATGTCGGAGCCGGGAACCGTGCGCGTTCCGTCGATCTCGCCGGATTCATACGCCATGAGCGCGGTCGAGGGGTCGGCAATGTAGCGGAAGGTCACTTTTTCGAGCATGACCTTGTCCGCGTCGTAGTATTCGGGGTTCTTGGCAAGGACGATGCTCTCGCCCATGTTGATCTCGGCGATCTTGAACGGGCCGTTGCAGACGTAGGTATCGGCGGAGGTCGTCCACCTGTCGCCGTTGGCCTCTATGGTGGCGCGGTTGACGGGCGAGAACGTCCACATAGTGAGTATGTCGATATAATAAGGTGTCGCGGCGTTCAGCGTTATCTCAAGCGTCGTATCGTCGAGCGCCTTTACGCCCAGCTCGTCCGCCGTGGCGGTTCCGTCGTAGTACTCCTGAGCGTTTACCACGTAGTCGGTGACCATGTTGAGGTACTTGGCGACCGTCTCCGGGGTGAGTATGCGCTGGAAGGTGTAGACGTAATCGTGAGCGGTCAGGGGCGTGCCATCGGACCACTTGAGACCCTCGCGAAGCTTGAAGGTATAGACAGTGCCGTCCTCGGAGATGGTCCAGCTCTCGGCGTTTCCGGGGATGAGCGAGCCGTCCATGGTGTCGTAGGTCACAAGTCCCTCAAAGACGTTGTTCAGGAAGGGTGAGGCGAAGGAATTGTTCGTCACGCAGGGATCGATGCCGTCCGGCTCGTTTTGCAGCGCGAAGGTTATCTCCTGCACAGGTTCAGCCATCGCCGCCGGGGCGAGCGTCGCCGCGAGCATGAGGGCAAGTATGAAGGCCATGAGTTTCTTCATTGGGTATTCCTCCTCGTCAATAGTATCTATCCTCAAGGGGCCGCGCCCCGGGATGTCGGGGGGATACGGGTTATGGGGCTTTTGACGGACGTGCTTACTAATCACTATATCATTTTAAGACTTACCATCAGTCGTATCTGAAACCAGGCGGTCAAAGTCGCTCTGATACAGTTTGTCTTGTATAATCCGGTATTGCTCAAATTCACTCTCCGCAAAAGCCTTTGCTATGGCGGCGGTTACCTTGCCCTTGTCACGCAAGATTTCGGCATCGTTGAATAGCAAAAACGCGTCTAACTTGGAAGCCCAATCCGCCATCGTCATAGGAATATGCCGCCGCGCCTGACGTGTGGCATAATCGAGATACATCGTGACAATCTCGTTTAGTTCCTCCATTTCTGCCTTAGATAAGTAGTTTTTTGCAACCGACACATCAGCCTTTACGATTTTACCGTTTGGAGCATTTCGCCAGGAGGTTAAGCCCATATATTCCTTTGTGTGGTCCGCCCTTGCAACTATAACCTCCGCGGCGGTATTGCCGTGAACGGCGAAATGCATCTTGTTTTGAACTGCGGCAAAGAAATCCTTTGTGATTTGGCTGTCCAGGGAGTAATCCACCGCCGTTGCGTAAATGTCCGTGATTTTCTGATAGAACCGCCGTTCGCTGGCGCGGATTTCCTGTATCTCGGAGATTAAGTGTTCAAAATAATCCTCGTCAAAAATCTGCCCATTAATCAATCTGCTTTTATCCAGAACATAGCCTTGTTTCGTAAAGGTATCCAACACCTTGGTCGCCCACCCGCGAAACTGCGTTGCCCGTTCAGAGTTGACGCGATATCCAACGGCGATTATGGCGGCCATGGAATAGAACTTATATCGATATGTCTTCGCGTTATCCGCAACTTGTGCAAAATTTGCACAAGTTGAATCCTCGGACAATTCGCCGCTTCCATAGATATTTTTCAAGTGCTTTGTGACAACACTTCTTTCCACATCAAAAAGCTGCCCGATGGCTTTCTGCGTCAACCAAACATCTCCGTCTTGCACACGCACTTCGATACCGTCCTCATGGGCATCCTTTGTAAAAATGAGGAAATCAACTGTGCTATTACGGATTTGCAGTTTATTCTTGCCTGAATCGAGCTTTTTCTTATCTGTCACATTCGTCTCCCTGTATAAAATTCATTCGCTATCCACGCGCGCCCCGTCACACCCTGTGGCACGCCACCATATGCCCGCCGCCGGCGTCTTTAAGCGCGGGTATTTCATTGCGGCATACGTCCGAGGCATACGGGCATCTCGTGTGAAAGCGGCAACCGGGCGGGGGGTCTATGGGGCTTGGCAGGTCTCCCTCGAGGCTGGCGGATTGCTTTTGCCGCGCAAGCCGGGGATCGGGTATGGGTATGGAGCTTAGCAGTCCCTTTGTATAAGGATGCAGGGGATTTGTGTATATCTCGTCCGCCTCGCACATCTCGACGATATTTCCCATGTACATCACGCCCACGTCGTCAGACACATAGCGCACCATCGACAAATCGTGAGCTATGAACAGATACGACATCCCCAGTTCATGCTGAAGCTCCCTGAGCATATTGACTATCTGCGCCTGAATGGATACGTCGAGCGCGGATATTGGCTCGTCGCATATTACGAGGTCGGGCTTTAGTATTATGGCGCGGGCTATGCCCACCCGCTGGCGCTGGCCGCCCGAAAACTCGTGAGCGTAGCGCCCCGCGTGTTCCTCGGTAAGCCCCACGCGCCTTAGCATATCGCCTATAAGTTCGTTTTCCTCCGCCCGCGAGCGGCAGATATTGTGCGCCCTAAGAGGCTCGGCGATTATGTCGTGAACCGTCATCCTCGCGTTTAACGAGGCGTAGGGATCCTGAAATATCATCTGCATTCGCCGCCTGTGCGGGAGCATCTGCTCTTTGGACAGATTCGTTATGTCGCATCCGTCAAGGAATATCTTGCCCTTCGTCGGCTCGTAGATTCTTATGACGGTTCGGGCGCAGGTGCTCTTGCCGCAGCCCGATTCTCCGACCAGGCCCAGCGTCTTGCCCTTTTTAATGGCAAAGCTCGCGCCGTCGAGCGCGTGTATGACCTTTCCGCGCTGACCCCGCGCGTCGAAATGCTTGGTCAGGTCTTTTACCTCGAGCATTATTTCGCCTTGCCGCATCTCAGTTCGCCTCCTCCGTCCGGTAAAATGGATTGCCCTGTCTTGGAGCGCTGGCGTCGAGCAGATGGCACATGCTTATGTGACCGCCTCCGAGGTCGACATATGAAGGTATCCGTTCGAGGCATACGCGGCGGGCGTAGGGACAGCGCGGGGCGAAGGGGCAGCCCGCGGGCGGGTGGAGCATGTCCGGGGGAGAGCCGGGAATGGGCTTGAGCCGGTCGCTCTTTTTCTGATGAAGTCCGGGAACGCTCCCCAGAAGGCCCATTGTATAGGGATGGCGGGGAGAGGCGAACAATTCGTCTATGGGCGACTGTTCCATTATAAGCCCCCCGTACATGACGAGCACCTTCGTGCATATCTCGGCTACTACGCCCAGATCGTGGGTTATGAAAAGTATCGACATGCCTATCTCTTTTTGAAGACGGCGCATGAGCTTAAGTATCTGATCCTGAATCGACACGTCAAGCGCGGTCGTAGGCTCGTCCGCTATGAGAAGCTGCGGTTTGCACGCCAGCGCCATCGCTATCATGACCCTCTGGCGCATACCGCCCGAAAACTCGTGAGGATAGCAGGAAAGCCGCTTTTCCGGCTCGGGTATCTTGACCATGCGGAACAAATCGAGCACCCGCGCCATGCGTTCGTCCTTGGAGAGCTTTTTATCGTGCGCCCATATCATCTCGCCCACCTGCGAGCCGACGGTCAAAAGCGGGTTGAGGCTCGACATGGGATCCTGAAATATCATCGATATCAGGCTTCCGCGCACCGTCCTCAGCGCGCGGGGGGACATCTTCGCGAGATCCATGCCCTGCATGAGTATCTCGCCGCTCTTTATGCGCCCCGTAGCGCCCATGAGCTTTAGCATCGAAAGCGATGTGACGGATTTTCCCGATCCGCTCTCTCCGACTATGCCCACGGACTCGCTTTTTCCTATGTCGAAGCTCACGCCCCTGACCGCCTGTACCTCTCCGGCGCTCGTGAAAAAGGAGGTTTGAAGGTTTCTGACGGAAATCAGCGCGTCCATTTAATCGCCTCCTTACTTTTTAAGCTTGGGATCGAGCGCGTCGCGAAGGCCGTCTCCCAGAAAATTGAAGCCGAACATTATAAGGCATATGGCGAGCGCGGGGAGAAAAAGCTGATAGGGATTGGAGCGAAGCGCCTCCGTCGCGTCGTTGCACATGGTTCCCAATGAGGCCATGGGCGGGGCGATGCCTATGCCTATGAAGCTCATGAAGGCCTCCATGAATATGGCGCTTGGTATGAGCATTGTCACCGTCACAAGTATTGGCCCCATGGTATTGGGTATGAGGTGGTTTAGCAATATGCTCTTTGTGGATGAGCCTATGGTTCTGGCGGCGACGACGAACTCCTGCTCGCGAAGCGTGAGCACCTGTCCGCGCACGACGCGCGCCATGTCCACCCAATATACGCTCGAAAGCGCTATTATTATGGATACAAGCCCGTTGTCGAGGCAGACCTTTATCAGTATTACGTAAAGCGTCAAGGGGATAGTCGATATCACGTCCACTACGCGCATCATTATGGAATCGGCGCGACCCGCGAAATACCCCGCGATGCCTCCGTACAATATGCCTATGACCATATTGACCGCGGCCGCTATAAAGGCCACCATGAGCGATATCCTGGCTCCGTACATCAGCCGCGTGAGCACGTCGCGCCCAAGATGATCCGTTCCCAACAGATAACTCTTATTCCAAAGCGTCCCGCTTACGGGAAGGCGCTGTTCGTCTTCGTCAAGTATAGTCGCGGGCAGGGCGGTATAATCGAGATATACCGCGGTTCCGTCGGCGTAGCTGTACTGAGTGCGCTTGAGCTTCGAATCGTCCTTGCCCTTTTTGAGCGCCGAGAGCAAATGCCCGTCGGAGGAGACTTCTATGACCTTCAAGGCCTGCGTGACGTACAGGTAATTGCCCTCGCGCCCCTCGACGACGCTCATCACCGGGGGGATGTTTGCGAGAGAGCGATCCTGACGGGAATAGTCGTAGGGCGTAAAGAAGGGGCCTATGAGCGCGAAGGCAAGCATGAACGCCACCAGCGCCAGTCCCAATAGCGACGTAAACTTATGCCTGAAGCGAAACCATACGTCCTGAGCGAAGCTGCGGGGCTTTGCCCAGATTTTTTCGCGTTCGCCGTCGTCGAGCGCGACGGGCGCCCACATATCATCCACTCCGCGACCCGCCTTCACCGCCTCGGGCGAGGCCGCCGCGTTTTTCACATCTTTCATGGCGAGACCTCCTCAATCGTATTTAATGCGCGGGTCGATAAGGCAATAGAATATATCGACTATAAACACCATGCTTATCAAAAACGCGGCGTAGAAGACCGTCATTCCCATGATGGTCGTGTAGTCGCGCTGGGTGACGCTGTTTACGAAATAGCTCCCCATGCCCGGTATGGCGAATATCTTTTCTATAACGAAGCTTCCCGTGAGCAGATTGGCGATTGTGGGGCCGAGCACGGTGATTACGGGTATGAGCGCGTTTCTAAGAGCGTGCTTAACAACGACGCGGGTTTCCGAAATGCCCTTGGCGCGGGCGGTGCGAATATAGTCCTGACCCATGACTTCGAGAAGGCTCGACCTCATGAGCCTCGCGATAAAAGACACGGAATACCCTCCCAGCGCCAGCATCGGCAGTATATATCCCTTCCAGCTGTCCACGCCGTAGGTCGGAAACCAGCCGAGCCTGAATGAAAATATGTACATAAGACCCGTGGCTATGACGAAGCTTGGTATGGTAACGCCCAGGGTGGCTATTGTCAAAAGAACCATGTCCTGCCACTTGCCATTTTTGAGCGCCGCGACAATGCCCATGGGGATGCTCGTCAACAGCACGAAAGCCAGCGTAATAAGGCCAAGCCGCCCCGAATAGGGGAAGCCGTTTTCTATGAAGTCGTTTACGGTCTTGCCCTGATATTTGAAGCTCGGCCCCAGGTCGAAGCGCAGAAAGCCCCCGATATAATCGAAAAACTGCTTATACAGCGGATCGTTCAAATTGTATTTTTCGTTCAGCGCGTCTATGACCGCCTGGGGGAGCTGCTTGTCCTGCGTAAACGGCCCTCCGGGAACCACCTTCATAAGCGTGAACGTCACAAGCGCTATCATAAACAGCGTCAGTATCATAGTCCCCACGCGCTTTATTATATATCTGCCCATACCTTCCCCCCGGCGGCGGACACGCGTCGCGCCGTCAAGCGCGCGCCCGCCCGCCCGTATATATGGATAAGTTTCATATTATTATAACAGCACAAAATCGAAAACGCAATACCGAAATGGGAAAATATTCATAAAATACGTAGTTTCAGGTCAAATCAGGCGGCGTAATGAACAATAACCCGGCTGTTCCTGCATTTATACGGCGACTCCATGCGCCGCTCGCTTGCAAGGTATCGCTACCCGTGGTATACTGTCGGCAAAGGAGTGATCGGCTATTGGGGCATGCGATATTCACCCGCCGTCGCCGAACAGGAAATTTTTCGAAAGGACAAATCAGATGAACGGCTTCGGGACTAAAACTGACGAGACGCTTCGGGAAATGGTACAGCACGGAAACGACCGATATCCTTTTAAATACTATCTGGAGGACATTTGGGATTTCGATTTCCACCGCATTGACTGGCACTGGCATCGCGAGATGGAGATGGTGTATGTCAAAAAAGGCGCGGCGATTTGCCGCGTCGGAACGGATCAAATGGAGATTCCAGAGGGGGGAGGTCTGTTTATAAACAGCGGTATACTGCATCGCTTTGAGGCGCAGGGCAGCGCAATCATTCCCAACATCGTCTTCTCCCCTGCCCTGCTGGCTTCGGAAAACAGCCTTTTGTATGAAAAATACATTCGACCCGTAGTGGATTGCGCGACTGCCTTCAAGGTGTTTCGCGCGGATGTTCCGTGGGAAAGCGAAGCGTTGCGACTGCTGCGGGAAGTTTTTGCCCTGCAGGCCGCGTCGGATGTCAGGGAACTCGCCACGGTGCGCCATTTGATGGAACTGTGGCAGACGCTGTACGAGCACCTGGATTTATCCGAAACCGCGCGCGACTCGCAGGGGCCTGACCTGCGGCAGGCGCGGTTGCGGATAATGATGCAATTCATTCACGACAACTACGCCCGCGAACTGACGCTGGAAGACATCGCCTCGTCCGCGTCAGTCGGGAAGAGCAGCGCTTTGAATATATTTCAATCCTGCATACACCTCTCTCCGGTCGCTTACCTCATTCAATACCGCCTTTCACAGGCGGCGCGGTTTTTGTGTTCCACGCGGGAAACGGTTACCGCCATCGCCGGCAAGGTCGGCTTTTCAAACCCCGGCTATTTTTGCCGCAAATTCCGCCAGAGTTACCGCATGACGCCAAGCGAGTACCGGATTAAGCGCTCATAGTCCGGCGAAAGAGAAACCGTTATCATTTCGATTTTTCCAGCTCGTCTATTATTGAATGCTCCGTCAGTTCGGATACGAGCTTGAGTTTTTTGTTAATAATCGGTCTCATGCAGTTTGGCACGTGTTCCTGATGAGCTCTGTGAATCGCGACGCATTCCTTGCAGTTTCCGTGATACCGGCACGACTTCTCGCAGGAACAATGATCCGCGTTCTCGTACTCCTTCCTGAATTCCGCGGCAAACTCTTCCTGGAGCCTGAAGCCTTCCTGACGATTCCCCCTGTGAAATTCGGCCATAGCGTCAATTTCTTTTTGATTGTTATCGATGACCATTTGATATTCCCTCCTGTATATTTAATTATACCGTCTGACGATTGTCAACCTTGGGATTTTGCCTGCGTTGTATTCTCTTCATGGCAATCAGAGAAAATATCAGGGCAAGCGGAAAGACGCAGCCGACCATCATTCCCGTCTGGAGGTTGTCGTTGGCATTCTGCGTAATCGCGCCTACCAGTCCCGGGCCAAGCGCGCCGCCCAAATCACCCGCCATGGCCAATAGCGCGAACAAAGCCGTTCCGCCGCGCGGCAATTGCCCCGATGAAACGCTTATGGTTCCGGGCCACATGATGCCCACGGAAAACCCGCAAATCACGCAACCGATCAATCCGACCAGAGGGCTTGACGAAACAGCGGCCAGCAAATAGCAGACGAGACACAGGCAGCCCGATCCCAACATGAACCGCATCAAATTGAGCTTTTCTCCATACTTGCCATAGATAGCGCGACTGATACCCATTGTAACGGCAAACAGGCAGGGTCCGGCCAAATCACCCGTCGTTTTCGACAGGCCAATAGCCGATTCCGCATATGCCGACGCCCATTGCGCCATAGACAGTTCGGACGCTCCGGCGGCCACCATCAGGACGATTGATATCCAAAACAACGGTACTTTCAGCAAATCGCCTATGCTCATGCCTTTTCCTTCCTCCACCAGGCGCTCTATGGGACAGGTGAGGAAGTTATGGGTATTATATAAGGGGATTATCGCCCAGATGCAGGCGAGCCATTTCCACTGATGCACGCCGAAAATGGCGAAAAATACCGTGGATAACAGTATTACGCCTACGCAGCCCCAGCAGTAGAACGAATGCAAAAGGCTCATGACGGCGTCCTTGTTGTCGAGAGGACACGCTTCCACGATGGGACTGCACAACACTTCGACCAGTCCGCTGCCGACGGCATAAATAACGACGCTTATAATGATTCCCGCAAAGGGATCGGCCAACAGATCCGGAAGCAGCGCAAGCCCCGCCAAGCCTACGGCGGAACATATTCCGGATGCAACGATGCACTTGCGATAGCCAATGCGATCGACGAATTTCGCGCAGAAAACATCGATGATCAGCTGCGTTAAAAACAGCGTCATCGGGATGAGCGCGATTTGCCCCAACGGAATAGCATAGTCGTTGTGAAACGTGAGAAACAGCAGCGGAGCAAAATTGGCCGCTATAGCCTGCGTGATGAAACCGAGATAGCACGCGTATAATGTCTTTTTGTACTTTTTCGCCATGGTCTCGCCCCTTTCAGGATGACATTATATCACCTTTGCGGGACAAAATCACTGCATAATATCGTAGATTGATGGTATAATATCGCGGTTAATTGAAAAAGGCTTCATGAGAAGTCTCTCTTCTTCTAGCGAACCCGGCGTTCTCTGACAAAGCGCGGGCTATGCTGCCGCTTTGCAAGCGCATGATGCTTTCCCGAGATGAACCGAAGCTTAGCAAATTAATGCTGCCATACCAGACGGTCTTTTCATCTATTAATGCGAATTTCTGATGTATCGCGCCGACGCAGGTTACATTTACGCCCATTGCGCGCATTGCCGCGAGCGCCTTTCGCGTGGAATCGATACTTCTGCCGCCATAGGAGTCTTCAGGCCTTGTAATTACGCGAACGCAAAC
>JAUNBY010000077.1 GCA_030526935.1 Clostridia bacterium | reverse complement strand
CGTACAGATCCACGGGGCGCTGCGATATATCGCGAAGAATTTGCGCGTAGTCCTCCGTTCGCGGGGATGCCTGGCTCACCTGCGCCGCCACGCGCAAGCCCCCTATATTCAGCCCCGCCAGACCCGCGCCGCCGAGCGTCCTGCCGGCTGTCTGCGCCGCCTTTATCTGGTCGCCGAGGCCAAGGACGAAGCCCTCTCCGACATATTTACCGCTGCGCCTGGCGGCCTTGCTGGGACTGGCGTTTTCAACCGTCATATCTATGGCGTTTATGGCCGCCTTCGCCAGCGCTATGGCCTTTGTCACTACCGCGCCCATCTTGCTCGATATGCCGTCGGCGAAACCCTGACCAAGGTTCGCTCCGGCGGTTTTTGCGCCCGAGGCGCCCTGTTCCAGTTCGGCTACCGCCGCATCTCGCACCTGCCCGGCGTCCGCCGCCGCGTCGCCCGTGGACGTGCCAAGTTCCACGCCAACCTGCGCTTCTACCGGCAGGGTTTGTTCTACCTGCTCCGCAAGCTCTTCCTGAACCGTCTGCGCGACCTCGGCGGCGTTAACCTCCGGCTCTACGTTAACCTCGGGTGAGACCGTCACCGGCTCGCTC
This sequence comes from Clostridia bacterium, assembly GCA_030526935.1. Lineage (GTDB taxonomy): Bacteria > Bacillota > Clostridia > Christensenellales > Aristaeellaceae > JAUNBY01. The sequence continues at coordinate 9,741 of JAUNBY010000077.1, read as the reverse complement.
CCCGGCAAATCTTCCAGCATTTCCGTCAGCCCATCGCTCACTTGCTCCGGCAGATCCGTCTTGCCAAGCGCCAGCCCTATCAAGTCCCGCGTCTCGCCGGGGTTGATGTCCAGCCCGTCTATAAGCCCCAATTCCAACATCTGCGCTATAAGGCCGCGCATGGCCTCGGGAACCTTGTCCTGCGCGCTGTCGCCCCGTGTCAGGGAATCGTACATCGCATCATTGAGCCGCCCCCGGATATCCAGTGGATCACCGCCCTCTTCCAATTGAGCGAACAGCGATTCCTGCGACGTCTGAAACCATCCGTCGCCGGTCTCAAGCCCTATCAGTTCCTTAAGCGCCGCGTTCATCTCATCGCGCTGTTCCTGCGTAAGCTTCTTTATCTTCTCCGGGTCGTTAATCGTTTCCAAAATTCCCTGTATATAATCGGCCTTCTCGTATTCCTTTTGGGCGTCCTCCATGGCCTTCGCCGCCTCGGGGTTGTCCGGGGCATAGTAGGAAAACAGCCCAGCGAACAGCTCGTTAAGTTCGCCCTGGTATTCGCGTTGCGCGTTTCTCAGCGCGTCCGCCTGAGCCAGCGCTATGGCGTCCGCCCGCTCTTTATACCGCGCGTTCGCCTCTTCTCCTTTATCCGACGCCTCCCATTCCGCGTCGTTTGCGTCGATCAGCGTCTGCACCTGTTCGGCTATCTCCTGCCTGCGCTTTTCATAGGCCGCGTATTCCGCGGCGAAGGCCTGTTGCACCTTGTCGCTGTCGCCGGTTATGCCCGCGCGCACCTGCCGCCCCGCGAGGTTCGCCGTCTGCGCCTCCGCTTCCAGCACATAGCCCATTATCTGCGCGTGCAACTGCCGCGCCTCCTCGGACAAACTCATCAGTTCGCCATGCGAGGCCCTTACGGTCTCGGTGCTCTTGCCGGACATCTTGTCTATATACGCCGTCGTCGCGTCTAACAGCGATTGCAGCTTGTTCGCGTAGTTCTGCCCCTCGGTGGTGTTGAGGTCAATCCCCGCCATAAGCTCGTCATAATACCCCTGCGCGAGTTCCTTGAGGGCTTGCGTTTGTTCGGGCGTGTCCTTTTCGCCGTCGGTCAGCGCACCGTATATGGTGTCGTATACGTTTTTCACTTTGTCCTTTATCGAATTGTTGACGGCTATCAGGTTGGTCACTACCGCAGTAAGATCTTCCGGTTTAAGGCCAAGGCTGTTGAGCGCGCTTACGAGCTTCGACCTGTCGCCCGTCACGATGCTTATTATGTCGTCCGGCACTACGCCGTCCACGCCCTCGCACGCCGCCGTTATTTTGCCGATGCCATCCGTGATGGCTGTCGCGGCTTCCCCGGCTTGCGCCTCGCCCCATCCCGACGCGATCAGAAGGCTAACGATGGAATCGCGCCCGCCCTTTATGGCTGTCGCCAGTTCGTCGGCTCTTATGGGGATTACTGTTTTGCCAAGCGCCATTGAGTTGTTAAGCGCGGTGTAAAGCCCCATTATCTCGTCAGCCGCCGTGTTCGCCTGTCCCTCGGTCATCCCCGCGTCGATAAACGCGGAGACTACGGCGTTGCGCCCCTGGGCTATGGTACTTGCTATGTCTGTGGGACTTAACCCGGTTTCCGCTGATATAGTCGTCAGCGCGCTTTGGTAGTTGTTGTAAGCCGTTTCTATGTTGGTTGCCATTGCCTCGGCGTCTTTTTGGGCTATTCCCTCGTCCATAAGCGCCGCAACCAGCGCGTCGCGGCCTGACGCGACCGCTTCGGCTATTGCCGCTATGTCCATCCCCGCGCCCACCTGAGTAACCGCCATAATCGATTTATGCAGTTCCACGGCCGCCGCAAATATTTCAGACGCCTTCGACGCGCCCTCCGGCGTGGACGTATCGACGCCCGAGCCGTTAAGCGCCGCCATTATCGGGTCGACGTCCGCGCTTATCGCGTCAATTATCTCCCGCTGTTTTTCCGGCGTCAGCACATCTATGCCGTTAAGCGTATCCTGCAGGGTCTTTACCGCGCCCTCCACCGCGGACGTGGCGTTGTCCTCCACCGTCGCATTCATCTCTATGGCGGCCTCAAACGACGCCTTTTCCGCCTCGTATTCGGGCATGTCTGTCTTAGCCTGCTTTATCCAGCGGTTTCCCGCGTGGAAGAACGCTTCGTATATGCCGTTTTCTATGCCCGACAATATGCTGCCAATGCCGCCAAGCAGGCTCTTCGCCAGGCCCGCCACTCCCTGTATCATCAGCGGAACCAGTTCCGGAAGCCGCGCGACTATGCCCCCTGTCATCTGCGCCACCATGTCGAATCCGCCCTGAACCAGTTCCGGAGCCGTCGCGACGAGCGAGCTTAATATATCCGGCAGCGCCTTAGCCAGCATTTTGGCCGCCTTGGGCATGCCCTTTACCGCGCCGCGTATGAGCGTCGTCGCCATATCCGTTCCTGCGCTCAACAATTCCGGCAGCCGCCCCGACGCGTAATTCAGCGCCCCTTCTATCCCGCCCTGGCTGAGCGCCTTTTGCATCTCGCCCACCGTGCGTATGGCCTCGGGCAACAAAGTCGTTCTCAGGCTCTCGCTGAGCGGCTCCATGATTTTCCCGCTAAGCTCCTGCACGCCGTCCTTTAGCGTGGATAGCTGGCCGTTGAGCGTTTGCGACTGCTTTTCCATGCTCTGGAAATACTTCCCGCCCACGCTCGTAGCCGTCGCCATGGCGTCGGTTATCTCGCTCACCGCGATGGTTCCCCGGCTTATCCTGTCGTACAGGCTGGCCATGCTCTCGCCGGTCTTCTCGCTTATGATTTGCAGGGGATTAAATCCCGCCTCAATCATCTGCTTCACGTCTTCGAGGCTGACCTTACCGGCACTGGACATCTGGCCGTAGGCGGTGGCGATGCGGTTCATCTTCTCGGCGTCGCCCTGCGCTATGTCTCCAAGCATCGTCATGCGGGATATGGCATCGTCCGCCGTCATGCCGTAGTTCATGAGCAGTTGCGTCGTTTCGGCCAGTCCCGCCAGTTCAAACGGCGTTTCGGCGGCTATCTTGCGCACCCTGTCGATGACCTCTCCCGCTTTTTCAGCGCTGCCCGTCATAACCGTGAACGAGGTCTGAAGCTGCTCTATCTGCGCGTTGTATTTGACGCCCACCAGTCCCACGGCGCTCCACGCCGCACCTGCCGCCGCGCTGAGGGCGCCCATGGCAATCGACGCGCCTTTGGCCACTTTGGATATGCCGCTAAGGGCGTTAGTCGCAATCTCCTCAACGCCCTGTATCTTCTGGCGAAAACCGCTGTCGTCGCCGTCTATTTTGATAATTACGTCGTCGCTCGCCATACCCGCCGCCTTTCCGCCCTACTCCCGGCCTATCATCTCATACTGAGCGCTCACCGATTCAAGCAGCTCCCTCAAGGGCCTCAGCTGCTTCTCCATGTCCTCTATGGCCTTTACCGCCTGTTGATTGCGCGCTTCGCGGGCCTGCCTCGCGCCCGCGTCGAACGCGTCCATTACGCCCAGGTATATAAGTTCCATCCTGTCGAGGTTCTCATTTTTGCCCGCCGGAAACAGCCGCTTCACCGCCGCCTTGCCAAGCAATATCCCCAACTGGTCGAGCCATAATTGATACCGCGCCTTTTCCCCCTCGGCGCTGTGTTCCGCCTGTTTAAGCCTCTCGGCGGTGGCCACGGTCTTAGGCTCCACTTCGTACAGATTGCCCTCTATCTCCACCGCCACCCGCTTTACCGTCGTGTCTATCCGCATTTACCGTCCCTCCGTCATCCTGTCGAATTCTTCCGCCATGCGCCTTTCGTCCGCCGTCATCTCGTAGGGCAGGGCATAGCGGCGTTTAAGCCCCATCGCCTTGCGGTTGGCCTTTTTCGCGTCCATGTCCGATTCGTCCTTATAGCCGCGCATCTCCATGAGCCTGAGTATATGGTGCTCGCCGCACAGCGACTGAAACTCCAGCAGGAATTCCCACCAGTGAAAAGGCTCCCTGCGCCTGTAACTTAAATCGGGCCCGCCCTGATTGCGTATGGCGATTATTATATAATTCAGGTCGTATCCGAAGCTCACCACCGCTTCTTCCGGCTCCGCCGCGCCATTTTCGGGCGGGGCGGGATAGCCCGCGAGAAACCGCGTCATCGCCGCGAGCGCTTCGTATGGATCCTCGTCTTTGAGCACTCCGCCGAAGGCCATCGCCTGCATATCGTATATCACCTTGAGGTTATGCAGGGCGTCCCGCGTATCGGCGGGCTTCGCGTACAATTCGCGCATCTTTTCCTGTATCTGCGCCCACGTCCTGTAATCTACGTCTATGGGATAGCTCGCGCCGCCAACCTCAATCGCGGCTGGCGGCGCGTCCATGCCCAGATTGGGCCTAAGCATCGGCGGTGAACGTCGGAGATCCCGAGGTGAATGTGGCCGTGCCATTTTCCAGCCCCGAGAAGTTCATATCGAAGCTCAGCTTCCTGTCTACGGTGTTGAAATTGTTGAACGCTATCATAGCCTCGCCGCGCATGGCGACGAACGTCCCTTCGCCCGTGCCCGCCTTGGGATATACTATCATCACGGGCACAACCGCGTCCGCGCCTACGGGGCGCTTGTGGTACATGGCGAACAGCGCGTCAAACGCGTCGTCGCCCTCGCCCATGAGCACTTCCTGCGCCATGGAGGGCTTATAGTGCTTGAGTATGTCCGTGGGCGTCTCGTCCTCTATAAAGTCGAACGTCTCGGTTTCGGGGTTCATCGCGAGGTCGAACACCGTGGACTTGCCCAGCTTAACCCAGTCGGGCGTGTCCGCGGTTCCAAAGTCCAGAAATATCCGTGTGTTGTGCTTCTCCCATATGGTCAACGATGTTATATTAGACATTACATTCACTCCTCATAATAGTATTCGATTCGAAATTGCAGCATATATCTCGCGCCGCTTTCGTCCTGCGCCGCGAGAAAGCCCGTCTCGGTGGGCAGCGCGTACAATTTTTGTATCTTGCAACTTGGCGGGAACTCTGGAAAGTTTCCCGCCTTTCCCTGCTCGTCTATCCACGCGGCCAGGCTCTCCACGTCGAACTGCGCCGCGAGGTTCCCCGCGTCGTTTGGCTCGGTCGTCATCGCCTCGAACCTGACCAGCGCGAAATCGCACTCGCGGATGGACGAGCCGTCTATAAACTCCGTAACCGCCCTGTCCTTATACGCCGTCAGCGGCACCAATACCGTGTTCCCGTCGGCTATCTCGCCAAAGCTGAAGTATAAATCCTTTATGTGAGGGCAGTCAGTCAGCCACTCCCATATGGCGCGGGGTCTGAAATCATCCGCCAAGGTTCAGCCCACCTCCATCCACATACGCCTGCAGGGACCTTATAAGCAGCGGCATTTGCGCGGGTATGGCCGCCTTGTCCCACTGCGCGCTGGCGAGAGGATGGCGGCTTTTCCTGTAACTGAGACTGGCGCCGGTTGGCCTTTTCGCCTTGCCGCGCGGCGAGAAAAAGCCCACCGCAACCCCGCCCTGCACTATGGGGAAGCTCGGGCCGTACACCGCCCCGGCATACTGGTAATGCGCGTAGGGCGCGGTGTGGATTATGGTCTTGGGCTGTATTACCACCTGCTGCGACATGGTTCCCGTGTCCATCGGCACGTAAGGCGTATACAGCCTGTGCCACTCGCTGGCGGCGAACGTCCAGAACCTGTCGTTGTTCACCGCGCCAACTATGCGGCTTACGTCTATGCGTACCTCGCTCGTCACGCGTATTTGCACCCTTTACACCCCCTGCGCCAGATAATGCCCCAGACGCCCCGCGCATCTGTCCTGTACCGCCGTCACCCTCATTATCCCGCGCCTTTCGTATTTGGCCAGCATGTCGTTAATGGTATTGTCGCCGTCTATCTCGTCGTTCACCGCGCCGAGTACTATGATATCCCCCGCTGCCAGCGTCCATAGCCCTCTTACGTCCTCAAGCGCGTCCCACCGGTCGGGGGGCAGGTAATCGGGGGATTCGGGAATTTTGCATATCAGCGTATAATTAACCCGCGCGTGGCCGTCCTCGACCGCGCGCAACGCTCGCCTTGCCCAATAGCAGCCGTCGAGCCGCCGCCTGACCCAGGCTACGCGCGTGCGCTCGTCGGCCTGCTTTACCTCGCGGCGGTTGTACACGGTCACGGTCTGCCCCGCGAACGGTATCACGCCTCCGCCCCCGCGTACAACAAAGGCACGCCCGCCGCCGTCGCCTCTTCCGACAGATAGTCCTCTATCAGCGCCCACCGGCGGCTTTCGTAGTCGTCCTTCTCGCTGTAGCTCACGCTTATGCCGTCGTTCGACTCGCTCGTTACGTCCCTGCCGCCCGTCCCGGCGCGCGCGGCGTCCATTTCCACCAGTTCGTACATGAGCCGCTTTACCGCCTCCCGCGCGTCCTCTTCGCCCTTCAGACGGCCATGCGTCGCGCGGTCTACATAGCCCCTCGCCCTGTGTTCCTTGCGCTCATAGGCGGACTGAGCGAGCTGCCCTCCCATGCCCTGATATTGCTCATATGTCAGATACATCGCTACCTCCGATATCAGTTATACGGGCGGATATTATCCGCCCGCTCCGCCCGCGCCCCTACCCCTTGGACAATATCCGCGCTATGGGTATGGCCTTGTGGTTGATGTAGCTCTTGGAACTCTGGTCGTCGTGAACCAGCGTCCAGTTGGCGCCCGTTTCCAGTTCCGCCCCGGTGGGCGACAGGCTTGTCATGCTCGCCTTGGTGAAGCTTATGCCCCTTGGGGCGAAGAGCTTGCGCTGGCGGGTTATGAGCACCTCCACGCCACCGGCGGTCTTGGGGTCGCGCCACATCTCGTTTGGCACCTTGGCTCCGCAGTCGCAGTAGTCAAACGCGCCGTCGCCGAGTATGTAGCTGGTGTAGATGGTGTCGCTTTCCGCGGCTTCGCTTGGCACGCTGTCGTCTATAAGCAACAGCCGCCCGTTCCACGTGGCCATGCCAAGCGCACGCTCCACGCCCTTCTTGTCGGTGTACTTGAGGTACTCGACGGCTGACAGGTTTTCAAGGTTCGTGGCTACCGCGCTGTGACATATCACCAGCTTGAATATGCCCTTGTTGTCGCCCGCCGCCTTCTGAATGGCCGTGTTGAGCGTCGTCGGCCCCACGACCGGCTCGGTCTCGGCGCTTATGTCCAGCGTGTGGCCGTTCACGAAGGCGAGGTTGCCCGCCCCCGTCATGGAGAATATGCCCTTGAGTATCGACAACAGCGTATCCTGATCCACGTCGTCCCAGTAGGCGGCCACCTGCGCGGCCACATTGTCCATGAAGTCAGTGCCGGTGATGTCGGCGGAGAAGTCCTTTTCCTGCCAGGCCTTCATGCGTCCCGTTACCACCATGGACTGGGAATACGTCCTGGTCGACGTGGCGGTAACGTCGGTCGCGCCGTCGTAGTTAAGCGGCTCGCCGTCTATCAGCCCCAGCATGGGCACGGTTATGTAGTTGCCGCCGGTCTGGTCGGCCAGCATGGTCTTGAGTTCTCCGCGGGTTCTCATAACCCCCGCTTCCAGAAGCTTGTTCTGCTTAACGCGCGGTATGCGCTCTAAATACCTGCCGAATACCTCGGCGTTGAAGATCTTGGAATCGAATTGAGGCATCTATATCACTCCTTGTTTAAAAATGCTTTGGCCTGCTCCGGATGCTCGTTCGCGAACACGAATTGCTCGTACAGGCTCATCTTGCCGAATTTCTCCCTGTCCGCCAGGGCGACCGTATTTCCTATGCCGCCCATATCAGGCGGCGGGTTCTGGCTCGCGAAATAGCCCTTGTCGCGGGTGAGCGCCTCGAATATCTCCGCGTCCGACTTGCCCCGGTTGTCCTTATCGGCAAGCGCCCTGGCGAAGTCCTCGATTACGCCCTTGCGCACTATATCGTGTATGTACTTGCGCTCGCCTGAAACCGCGTCGAACCGCGCTTCCAGTTCGGCCCTCTCGCGGGCCAGCTTTTCGGCCTCCACCCTTTCGGCCTCGGCCTGCCGGTAGCGCTCTATCTCATCTCGCAGCTTCGACGCGTCGCCCGCGTCGCCTTCCAGCCGCTCTATGATGGCCTTATGCTGCCCGAGCGCCTCTTTAGCCGCGCTCAGCTCTTCGCGCAAATTGTCCACCTCGCTCTTGCGCTTTTCAAGCGCCCGCGTTATGTCCGCCGAGTTGATGTCCAGCAGAGCCTTTATCTGCTCATCCGTAGCCCCTTCGAACAACTTCGCTATGTCCTCTCGTTTCATCGCCGTCTCCTTTCGTCGTCACATCGGCCTTCAGTTTTTTCTCGCGGTGCCTTTCCGCCCGGCCTTGATAGTTTCTCGTCGTTCCGGACAAATGGGTATTAAAAAACCGCCCTGCTTTCGCCTGGCGGCTTTATACGCGTGGATAATGGTCACATTCCGGGTACGATGTCCTTGATTCCTTTGGTCATATTATATATCTTGCGCATGATCGCGTTTTCCTGTAAGTACTCCAGCCCTTTCAGGGTGATGCGAATATTTCGCACGTCGACGAACAGGCTTCCGTCGATATATTCGCTTACGCTGACCCCTTTAATATAACCCACGTCGGCCATCATTTCGATATACCGTCCCCAGCGCTGAGACGATACGCCCAGAACCTCCGCCCCGATCTGCCCCGTGTCAAATTCAGGAAGATCCATGGCTTTTTCCAACACGGTCAGGATTTTATACACGGCCTTGAAATTATCCATGAAATCATCCTTTCAACTGCTAACCGGCTATCGCGCCTTCTCAGAGCGCTTTATCGTCGTCAATGACCTCAAAGAGATTTGGCGGGAACAAATAATCATCACCAATTTCGGTCATGATTCTGAGCCACCCCTTTTCGACGCTAATAACGTCGTATATTTTCCCTTGCTCAAGCGCAACAAGCGGTTCTCCCAAATAACGTGCTCTCAATCGATCCACCTCTTTATAAAATGCTCAAAATTACCGATGCCATCACAACGCGACCAGTGAATTTCAGCTTGCCTGTCTCCGTCGTCGGTTTCAAGAGTTCCAAAGCCCTTTACGTGTTGCCAGTCTTCAGGTTTGCCTCCGTGCTTATTCGCATACTTCCATCCGTCTCTATACTCCGTTTTTGCGCCCTTCCCAGCAAACACTTCAACGTTACGTATCCGTGTACCTTCAACGAGCTTAAATTTCTCGCCTGTTTTTAAGTCCTTAACTTCGTAGTTCATGGCCTTCGCGCCCAAACTACGGTATATCTGTATGTCTTCCAGCTCTATTGTATCAAATTTTCGAGGATTTTGCAAGTTTACGCGGGCATTTGCGCCAGCCGCGTCAACCCTCATCCTCTCCTTTTCAGCCCTCAGCCCCGCCTTATCCGTAACCCTGTCATAGACCCTGTTGAGCCTTCGAACATTGTCCTGGCATTCGCGCCTCAGCGGGTCGTCCCCCGAGGCTCTGGCGAGGTTCGCGGCGTCCTTTTGCCAGCGTATGGCCGTCTCGATTTTGCGCTGTTCCTGCGACCATTCGTATCGCGTCTTGCTCACGCCGTCTATCTCTATCTTCTCGCGGCTGTTTTCCTCGAACCGCCTCAATTGCTCCGGGGTATACGCCGGTTGAGAAATCCCCAGCAATATGGGCGTCGCCATGTGCCTGCAGTTCCACATGCCTATGGGACGCTTGAGCCGCGCCTGCAATTTCGCGTATTCCCCGTTGCTGAACTGCTTCCCCTGATAGGGAAGATGATCCTGCGCGCACAGCGCGTGAGCCGACAGTTCCACGCCGT
>JAUNBY010000547.1 GCA_030526935.1 Clostridia bacterium | reverse complement strand
ACCCGGCGCTTCGCGCGGCCTGCGGCCTCCAGAGGAGAGGGCAGACGCCCCTACGGATTCGTTGTTGTGGAAGGTCGTTCGTTTAGCAAGGCAAGGGCAGCCGTTCTCGTAACAAGCAAACTTACATTTATAAGCACGGCTGGCGTAGGGGCGCGCATTGCGCGCCCGGGTATACCAGAGGCTTGCGTATACAGGGGAACGAAGCAGCCCGTTAGTACACCACGCCGCGCGATGAGTCCGGGCGCGCCAACCTCACCCGCCCTCTGCGGAGGGCACCCGGCGCTTCGCGCGGCCTGCGGCCTCCAGAGGAGAGGGCAGACGCCCCTGCGGATTCGTTGTTGTGGAAGGTCGTTCGTTTAGCGGGGCAAGGTTACAATTACAAAAAATACATTGTAAAACGCCGCAGGCGCTTTTGTGTTCCCGCACGGCGACAGCTCTGGCAAAAAACCGCGCAACCATTAACCCGTCATTCCTCAAAAATCTCACGCTCTGCGACGCATTGTGATTTTATAACGCCTACGAGAAAGTCCAGCGCCTTTATGACGTTGGGGCGTATGTCGCCCGCGACCATCACGCGCATTATATCCTCTCCGACGGCCAGTTCCCCGGAATTGAGCCAGGTTCTGACGTAGTATATGCCGGGCATGGCTAGGGTTTCCCTCTCGGCGGCGGCTACTTTTTCCCCGTCGTATGAAAAAATCATGCCGCGCGTATCCGGGACGTCGCTTCCCTCCCTGACGCGCGCTCTCGCGCTCTTTCTTACGGTTCCGTTGTGCACGAGATACATGCCGCACTTTTCAGCGTCGGGATGCTCCCTGGCCTCTTTGAGCCATTCATCCATCGACGGAGGGCTTTTCTTCGTCGCCGCGTCCGCGCGATTTTCATTCCCGTCCGCGCAATCCGCGCTTCCGCCGCTTTTGAGCATTTCTACGCCGTGGCTCAGGGCTTCGAGCACGAAGCCGAGGTTTTCCGTCGCGGCCTTGGGGCTTCCGGGGAGGTTTACGACGAGGCTTCTCCCCCTTATGCCCGCCTCGCCCCTGCTCAGGCAGCCGCGGGGAGTTATCTCCATGCTTTTAGCCCTCATAGCCTCGGCTATGCCGCTGGCTTTCCTTTCCACGACGGCGAGCGTCGCCTCGGGCGTCACGTCCCTTGGCGAAAAGCCCGTGCCGCCGGTCGTAATCACGAGATCCGCGTTCCTCTCGTCGCACAGGCGCGCGATATTAGACTTTATGGCCTCCGCCTCGTCAGGAATAATCGCGGTGTAAACCACGTCCCAGCCCGCGCCCTCAAGCATCGCGCATACCGCCGGGCCGCTGGCGTCCTCGCGAAGTCCGGCGTAGCCCTTGTCGCTTACCGTTATTACAGCCGCCTTATACATATCCCTCATCCTTTCCGCGATAGTCGCCGTGAACGCCGCCGGTCTTGGAGGCGAGGCGTATATCGGAAATCACCATGTCCCTTTGAACCGCCTTGCACATGTCGTACACCGTCAAAGCGGCCACGGAAACGGCGGTGAGAGCCTCCATCTCGACTCCCGTGCGCCCTTCGCACGTTATCCGGGCCTCTATCTCCACGCTATGCCGCCCTTCGTCGAGGCGAAGGCTCAGTTCTACCCCGTCAATCAGTATGGGATGGCACATCGGTATAAGCTCGTGGGTGTGCTTGGCAGCCATAATGCCCGCCACCTGCGCGACCGCGAGCACGTCGCCCTTTTTCACGCCGCCGCTTTTAATCATGTTGAACGTAGACGCGTTTACGAGAACCCGCCCCGCCGCGACAGCGGTTCTGCGGGATTCGGGCTTTTCGGA
>JAUNBY010000076.1 GCA_030526935.1 Clostridia bacterium | reverse complement strand
CGACGAGGTCTTCCAGTATCCTGAACAGCCTCTGCCGCTCGGCGGTCTGCTCCTCCTCGGTGGGGAACTGCTCGGGGTGTGAAGAAGGGTCGTCAACAAGGCTCGACCATATGACCGCCCGCGCCGCCGCCAAAGGCCTGCGCGCCCACCACAGATGCAGCGTGGAGGGATGGCCGTGGCGTATGGATTTCTCCCGCGCGGATTCCGCGTTGATTTTCTCAAGAGGCAGCGCGACCTCGATAAGTTTCTTTATTGCCATAGCTTCGTCCTCATTTCCGCAATACAACTTCCGCGTTTCTGACCAGTTCCGCAATGTCGAAATTGACGCTCGTCGCCGTAAAATCAGGCGCGTTGCGGAAAGGTTTTTTCAGGTAGACGGCGCGCGTATTCTTCCCGTCCACTTCTACGATGGCGAGTATATACTCGTCCGGCTTGTTAAGGCCGGTCAATATCTCATTCTTGGACACCGTGACGGTGGTCGCGCCCTTCGCGCGTCCCTTGACCTCGATGAAGCGCAGGCAGGAGGTATCGCGCCGCAGGGTCTTTGGTATATTGGATTCTATGTCATATCCGATTTTCTCCGCGCTCACGTCGCGGGGAATGAAGCCCAGTCCGGCTTCAATGTCCATAACCGCTTTCATGGCGGCGTACTCCACGGCCTTCAAATCCCCGCGGCCTAAATCTGCGGCAGCGGGCGTCCCCATGAGCTTATGGAGCAGGCCGCGCGGAATCACCAATGCGCCCGCGACCACCACGGGCGGGGCGGGCGAGATCATTTTCTCCCTTTCGATTTCAGCCAGGCGGCGCTGCGTACGGCCCTCCATTTCCTCGGCCCGCCGCGCGGCGAGCTGGGAATTGAGCCTTGCGTTGACCTTTCCGGCGGCTTCCCTGTTCTTCAAATCGGCGGCGCGGTAGTCCCAATATTGTATCTCCGCGGTCATGCGCTCCCTGACGGCCTTTGATATTTTGTCGAGCATTTTATGCCTGTGAGCCTTGACCTCGGAAAAATGCGCCGGAATGATGTTCGCGATGGCATACCCCCGGGCGCGCTCCTCGACGCCGGTATGCAGCCAATCCCGCTCGTCGATAAACGGGCGAACGGCAGCCTGTTCTTCCGGCGTGGCCGCGCGGTAATCCAGATACGGCGCGTATCCCGCGCGCTGGGCAACGCCGTCGCCCTTGAGTTCAACAAAGTGTATATTCTTTGATATAGTGCGCTTTGCGCCGCTGGGGAGTATTACGCCGTCCTGTATGGCGTCCTCTATGTAGAAAAGCAGGCGGGCGTCGGAGCCGTAATCGCTCTCGTCTATGAAAATCGCGCCGCGCTTCAAAACGTCCGCGTAGCGTTCGCGTATAAGGTCTGTCGTAGCGTCCAAGAGAGGGTGTCCGGGGCATATCTGCGAGGCCGGCGTAAGGCCCGGAACATTGCAAAAGTCCTTGTCGAAGCAGATGCGCTCATAGCGAGCCAATACCGGCTCGCCGAAGCCCGTTTGCGCATCCCTGTTGCGAAGGGCAAATGGCACGGAGGTGATTTCATAGCGGCCGTTTTCGCGCGGGCGTATTTTGCCGCCGACGCTTCGGAAAGCCTCGACGAAAAACGCCTCGATGAAATGGGGCTGCAATTTGTGCGCTTCGATTCGCTCCATGTCCTCGCGAATGGCCGTTATGCGGGAGATGTCCATGGTGTCCTCGGTCAGCGCCCTTTCCTCCAGCAAGTCCCGAAGCGCTTTCCGGTCTAAGGAATTATCCACCGCCCGCCACAGGCGGGCGCGCACCTCCGGGTCGTTGCCGTAGCGCACGGCCTCGATGAGCAGGTCGCGCAGAGATTTGTTGTTAAAAGTCGCCTTGCCGAGTATGTCAAAGACCTTGCCGCCAAGTGCCGACCGTTCTTCTTCGAGCTTTTGGAACAGGCGCTGGAATACCATGCCCTCGCGCGTCTCCTGTGAGACGAGGTTCCACAAATGACACACCTCGGTTTGCCCGATGCGGTGAATGCGGCCAAAGCGCTGCTCAAGCCGGTTTGGGTTCCATGGCAGGTCGTAGTTGACCATCAAATGCGCGCGCTGAAGGTTGATGCCTTCTCCGGCGGCGTCGGTGGCGATGAGTATCCGCGCTTCCCTGTCCTGCCTGAAAAGCTCCTCGACCTTGCGGCGCTCGTCGCGGAGCATACCCCCGTGAATGGTCACGACAGACGCGTCCGTGCCAAGCAGCGAGCGTATTTTATCCGTCAGATAGCGCAGAGTATCGCGGTGCTCGGTAAAAATGATGAGCTTCTCGCGCTGCCCGTCCGGGCTGAACATGGCGATGTTGTCCTGCAATAGCCTTGACAGTTCGTCCCATTTGCGGTCTTCGCCGCTGGCGCGCACCTCGTTGGCCATCCGTTCGAGATTGCGCAGTATCTTTATTTCCTCTTCCAGTTCGAAAATCGTCGTGGCGGCGGACGCCTGATCCGCGACGTTCTCCTCCGCGTCCTCCAACTCGGCACAAGGCAGGTCGTCCTCGTCGTAATCCTCGCCCAGATTAAGCGATAATCCGAATCCGTCCGCGCGCTTGCCAAGGCGCTCCTCTGAAAGCCTGTGTTCGAGGCGCTCGCGGCGGCGGCGCAGCGATTGATAGATCGCCTCCGGCGATGAGGCGAGGCGGCGCTGCAATATGGTGAGCGCGAAGCCGACAGTGTTTTTGCGGTCGTTGTTGAGCTGATCGGCGCGGTTAAACTCGTCGCGCACATAGGAGGTAACGGCGTCGTACAGCGCGGCCTCGCGCGGCGACAGGTCGTAGTTTACGGTATACGCAAGCCTCTCGGGAAATAGCGGCGTCCCGTCGAATTTAAGCAGGTCTTCCTTTACGAGCCTTCGCATCACATCCGATACGTCAACGGCGTGATTGCCAGTGCGGGAAGCGCCCTCGAAGCGTTCCGGGTCGATGAGCGACATGAACAGCTGAAAATCCTCGCCCTTGCCATTATGCGGCGTGGCCGTCAGCAGCAGAAAGTTTCGCGTTATGCCACAAAGCAGCCGCCCCAGTTGAAAGCGCCGCGTGTACCTGATTTCTCCGCCCCAGACCGTGGCGGACATTTTATGCGCTTCATCCACGACGATCAGATCCCAATCCGTCACCTTCAGCTTTTCCTGCAATATTTCGCTTCGGGAGAGCTTGTCAAGCCGCGCTATGCAGAAATTCGTTTCCGCGAACACATTCCCGCCGATGGAGGATTCGATTCTGTCATTGGTGAGTATATCAAAGCGGAGGTTGAATTTGCGGTAAAGCTCATCCTGCCATTGCTCGGACAGATTGCCGGGCGACACTATGAGGCAGCGCTTCAAATCCCCGCGAATAATCAATTCTTTCAGGAAAAGCCCGGTCATGATGGTTTTACCCGCGCCGGGGTCGTCCGCCAAAATATAGCGAAGCGGCAGACGCGGCAGCATTTCCTGATAAACCGCGGAAATCTGGTGCGGCAGCGGCTCGATGGCCGAGGTATGCACGGCCAGATAGGGGTCGAAAATGTGCGCGAGGTTGATGCGGTATGCCTCTGAAGCGAGGCGCATCAAATCGCCGTCGGCGTCGAAGCTCCACGGCAGATTTTTATCGAGGATTTCAATGCTTCCCTCGTCCTCGCGATAAATCAGCTGGCTGGCCAGGCGTCCCTTACCATCCTTGAAAGTAACCTCCAGGACAGCCGTGCCATACCATTGAACGGCTACAACGGCGACGGCTTCTTTGCTTACAAGGCCGGAAACGCTGCTGCCGACGGTGATATCTTCCAGTCGCGCCATAAGCGGGCCGTTCCTTCTTTCGTTTGGCTTTACAATGATGATATGTTAACATATTTTCTTTACGTTTGCAAGTTATCAGGACAGAAACCCGGATGCTTTTTGAAATTTTATGACGCAAGCGCCTTTGTCAACGCAAGAAACGTTTTTGTTATCTGATAGCCAGTCGTATCTTTATAATGGCACATATGTATCGAGCCATCGTCAAACGACAGTATTTCGGCGCCGGGCATGCCGAGCAGTATAGGCGAGTGCGTCGCAATTATGAACTGCGATCCCTGATTTGCCTTTTTAGCCAGTTTCCTCTCAGGTAGTAAATAATAAAAAGCACGGACGTCACAACCCAGGTTATGGGGTAGCTCAAGGCTACCATCTCTACGCTGGGATTAAACGGAACCGCCACGAGAACCCAACTCACACGCAATACGCAAATGCCAAAACAGGTAAGAATCATCGGCTTTAGCGCCTCGCCTGCGCCGCGCATGGCTCCGGAGAGTATTTCGATGGCGACATAGGTGAAATAGTATGGTGTGATGTATTTCATCATTCTAAGGCCCATAGTCACGACGGCTGCGTCGTCGGTAAAAAGCGAATAGAAAAAGCCTCCTCCGAAGTGGACGACTACGCTCATGACGACGGCGAATAACGTTGACATTATTATCGCGGCCCAAACGCTTTTGTGGACGCGATCGATTTTCCCCGCGCCGAAGTTCTGTCCGACGAAAGTCGTAGCCGCGATGCCGAAAGCGGAGAGTATCATCCAGAAGATTCCGTCGATCTTGCCAAATGTCGTCCATGCCGCCACAGCGTCGGTGCCAAAACCGTTTATACTCGTCTGTATCAGCATGTTCGACACCGAATACATAACCGACTGCACGCCCGCCGGCATTCCTATTCTGAGAACCCTGCGCAAAAGCGGCATATCGAGACGTATCTTCCTGATAAACAGTTTATATGAATACTGGGCGCAGGTCAAGGAAAACGTAACCAGCGCCGCGCTTATCAGCATGGACAAAACGGTGGCGATAGCAGCGCCGGCCACTCCCATGTCAAACGCAATTACAAACAGTAAATCCAGAACGATATTCAGCGCGCAGCAGGCGATGAGAAACATGAGCGGCCTTCGGGAATCTCCAACCGCCCGGAGTATTCCCGATCCGACGTTATAAATCAGCGCCGGTATTATACCCGCAAAATATATGCGCATATAGATTATAGAGTCGGCCATTGTCTCGCAAGGCGTGTTCATCATTTCCAAAAGAGGCTCGGCGAAAACAATTCCAAGCGCCATCAAAGCCGCGCCGCCGACAAGCGACAAAGCCATGGCGGTATGCACCGACCGGCTCACATTCTCATTGGCGCGAGCGCCGAAAAACTGCGAGATTATGACCGTCGCTCCCGATGACAGGCCAACGAAAAAACCCACGAGAAGGTTGATAAGCGTAGCGGCTGAACCGCCGACCGCCGCCAGAGCCTCCTTGCTCACAAAGCGCCCGACCACCATCGCGTCGACCGTATTATATAACTGCTGAAAAAATGTGCCAAGCATAATCGGCAGAAAGAACATAAGCATCTGCTTCCAGATGCCGCCCTCGGTGATATCAACCGAACGCCCAATGCTTCTACGCATAACGAGCCCTCCGGAATGTGTAATGATATATATATTAGGGCAAAGCATGTGGGAAGTCAAGTGAATTTATAATTGCCAATACAAGACGCGACGGAGGCATCAGAGCGACTCACGCAAAATATGATGGATTGATATCGAAATCGCTCACGCGCGCATGTATCGCGTCTGTGCACAACATCACAACACAATTTGCCTTGACATGAATACCGCCTTGATGGTATATTATAGGATAAGGCTGTTTTTGGGGGTAGCGGATGGGCCTTTTAGAGTTGACTCTGATAGCGGTCGGGCTGTCTATGGACGCGTTTGCGGTGGCGATATGCAAAGGCTTGGGCATGCCAAAGCTGATAATGCGCGACGCTGTGTTAATAGCGCTTTTTTTCGGGGTGTTTCAGGCCGTTATGCCCGCCGTGGGATGGGCGCTCGGCATACAGTTTCAGGTTCATATAGCCCGGTTTGACCATTGGGTGGCCTTTGGACTGTTATTCGTTCTCGGCGCCAAAATGATCGCGGAAACGCGCCATGACGACGATGACGACGGATGTCGGTGTTATAAACTGTCCATCGGCGAATTGTTCGCTCTCGCAGTCGCCACCAGCATAGACGCGCTGGCTGTAGGCATAACGTTTGCGCTTTTGAACGTAAATATCGCGTACGCCGTGTCGTTTATAGGAGCGACGACATTTATACTCTCTTTTTCGGGCGTGCTCATAGGTCGCGCTTTTGGGGCAAAGTATAAAAACGCCGCGCAGGTATTCGGCGGAATCATACTTATTTTAATAGGCGTCAAAATACTTCTCGAACATCTGGGCGTCATAAGCTTTTGAGCATACAGCGCAAATATGATATGAAGACATACGGTTTAAGAAATACATTCCGGAAAGGGGGATGAAGCGTGAAAATAATTGACAGGCTTTCATCGGGAAAGGTTACAGTATCCTGTGAGCTGTTCCCTCCAAAGGCAGGAAAACCGCTGGAGGACGCAAAGCGAATCGTTCGCGAGACCGCGAAGCTCTCGCCATCATATATAAGCGTTACCTGTGGCGCGGGGGGAACGACAAACGACAACACCATTGAAATCGCTTCCGAGGTGCAGCGCGCGTGCGGATGCACGGCTCTGGCGCACGTGGTGTGCATGGGATCCACGAAAGAGAAAATCGCCGCTCAATTGCGACAGCTCAAATCCCACGGCATAGAAAACGTGCTCGCTCTGCGCGGCGACGTGCCACTGACGGGCGATACGAGCCGCGATTATGAGCACGCGAGCGACCTGATTGAAGAAATCGCGCGCAATCACGATTTTTGCATAGGCGCGGCCTGCTATCCGGAGGGACATCCCGAATCCCCGTCTCTCAGAAACGATATTGACGGGCTTAAGCGCAAGATCGACGCGGGCGCGCAATTCCTTACCACGCAGATGTTTTTCGACAACAATATACTTTATAACTTTATGTTCAGGCTTCTCAGAGCCGGAGTAAACGTCCCCGTGACGGCGGGCATTATGCCCATCACGGACGCCAGGCAGATCGAAAGAACCATAAAGCTTTCAAACGCGTCTTTGCCGCAGCGCTTTTACATGATCGTCGACAGGTTTCGCGACCGCCCCGCGTCCATGAAGCAAGCCGGCATCGCCTACGCCACGGAGCAGATCATAGACCTTATCGCCAACGGCATTGACAACATTCACATCTATACGATGAACAAGCCTGATATAGCCGGAAGCATCATCCATAACCTGAGCGAGATCTTCGACAACAGCGTAAGTTAAGGGGTGGCCTTATGAGATTTTTTGATATGCTGGGAAAGCGGGCGCTGATATTCGACGGGGCTATGGGAACCGTTTTACAGTCGCGGGGACTTCCCGTCGGCGCGGGGAGCGAGACCTGGAACACGGACAACCCCGGCGCCGTGGAAGCGGTTCATACAGAGTATCTGAAAGCGGGCTGCGATATAATTAAAACCAACACCTTTGGCGCTAACGCCATTAAGTGTCAAAACAGCGCCGAGGTCACGCGAGCCGGCGTTGAGATTGCGAAAACCGCCGTAAAAAAAGTCAATCCCAACGCCATGATAGCCTTGAGCGTAGGTCCCACCGGGAAGATGATAAAGCCCTTCGGCGACACCGACTTTGAGGACGCCGTTACCGCCTTTGCCGTTCAGATAAGCTCTTCAACTGGAGCCGACTGCGTCCTCATAGAGACGTTTACCAATATAATAGAAGCCAAAGCCGCCGTCATCGCCGCCAGGGAGAACTGCGATCTTCCCGTCATTGTCACCTTGTCGCTTGACAGGGATGGAAGGCTCTTGACGGGCGGCGACATACAATCCGCCGTAGTGACGCTGGAGGCACTCGAAGTGGCGGCGCTTGGATTCAATTGCGGCCTTGGGCCTCTTGAAATGGAAAAGCTGATGCCATTCTTAACATCCTGTTGCAGCACCCCGATAGTTCTTAACCCGAACGCCGGTCTCCCCCGCCTCGTTGACGGGAATACCGTTTTCGACATGAATCCCCACGAGTTCTCACAGGCTGCGGCGCGGCTTGTCGCGGCGGGCGCGTGCGTCATAGGAGGCTGCTGCGGAACGACCCCCGAACACATACGCGCCGTCTCGCTAGCTGTTAAGGGCATGGAGGTCACGGTTCCCGAAAAGAAAAAAGGACTTTTTGTTTCATCATATTCAAAAGTCGTCGAGATAGGCGCAAGACCCGTCATCATAGGCGAACGCCTCAATCCCACGGGCAAGTCCAAGCTTAAAAACGCGCTTAAAAACGGCGACATGGACTATTTGCTCGGCGAGGCCGTCGCCCAGGTCGAAGCCGGAGCCGACATACTCGACGTAAACGTCGGCCTTCCGGGAATAGACGAAAAGAACCTTATGCCGCAGGTAATACAGGCCGTCGAATCCGTTACCGACGCGCCTTTGCAGATTGACACCTCCGACATCGAGGCGCTGGAGCGCGCGCTGCGCGTTTACGCGGGAAAGCCTTTGGTCAACTCCGTCAATGGCAAACGGTGCTGCCGCTCGTGAAAAAATACGGCGCGGCGGTCGTAGCGCTCACACTCGACGAGCGGGGCATTCCCGATGACGCCTCAAAGCGCGTTGACATAGCGCGCAATATACTTGCCGAGGCCGAAAAATATGGCATATCCCGCGAGAATATAATAGTCGATACGCTGACCATGGCCGTAAGCGCCGGCGACAAAGGGGCGGTTCCGACGCTGGACGCTCTTGGCGCGGTAAGAAACGACTTGGGTCTTAAAACGCTGTTGGGCGTATCCAATGTATCCTTCGGGCTGCCCGACCGTCCGCGCATGAACGCGGCTTTCTTCGCAATGGCTCTCGCGAAGGGACTGAATTGTGGTATAATCAACCCAATGAGCGCCGAGATGATGGACGTTTACACGTCTTCTCTGGCGCTATTGGGTCATGACCGCGCCTTCGAGCGATATATATCGCGCTTTACCGGAAAAGCCGAAACGCAAATCGCGGAACCGTCGCGCATGACGCTTCGCGACGCGATAATCAAGGGACTTAAGGAACCCGCGCGCAAGGCGGTCAGGGAGTTGCTCGAAAATACCGACGCCATATCCATCATAGACGGGCATTTGGCTCCGGCTCTTGATGAGGTGGGCAAAGCCTTTGAAACCGGCAAGGCTTTCCTTCCGCAGCTTCTCATGTCAGCCGAAGCCGCCAGCGCGAGCTTCGACGTGATACGCGAAGCGCTCGCCAAAACGGGAGAAACCTCTCGAACCCGCGGAAAAGTTATATTAGCTACGGTCGAGGGCGACGTTCACGACATAGGCAAGAACATCGTGCGGGCGATTCTGGAAAACTACGGCTTTTCGGTGATCGATTTGGGCAAGGACGTCTCGCCGCAAACCGTCCTGGATACCGCCGTTGAGAATGACGTGCGTATAATAGGACTCAGCGCCCTCATGACGACCACCGTAGCCTCAATGCAGCGTACAATATCGCTTCTTCGCGAATCGGGAGACTTCCTGATCATGGTCGGCGGAGCGGTGCTAAACGAGGAATACGCCAAAATGATAGGCGCAGACTTCTACGCCGCCGACGCCATGCAATCCGTTCGTCAGGCTCTGAACTGGACGAAGCGGGACGAGCCGTCGTAAACGGCGGATATGTCGAAGGGGCGCACCCCTCAGACGCGCCCTTCCGCCCCGTCATTTTTAATCGCGGACGAATGGTGTTCTATAATAGCGTCCATGGCCATTGACGCGCTTTGCGTCGCGAAAAGGAGCATATCGTCGTCCTCTCGCTTATATGGTACGGCGAAAAGGCGCATGCTCTGTATGGGGTAAAGCTGTATATCGCTCATACCTCCGGGCTGACCGGGATTTCTGGTGCGTATTTCAATCGCAAGGGATTTTTTCTTCCTGCTCCGGGTTTTATCTTTGGCGTATTCGTCGCCATGGCGTTTTTTTACGTCGAAGTTCAGATACACGGCTACGCATCCGAGTTCGTCTATATCATAGGAATAGTAGTTCTTTATGCCTCCAAAGAAGCTATAGTTGATAAAATGGATTTTTTCGTTTGTCTTATCAACTATAACCGATAAAAGTGACTTTTCCGACCAGCACAGGCACTCGCGTCTGGAGGTCGCGGTTACGCCCTTTATCGCGGTTATTTCGTTGACGGCCTTATGAAGCTTCTTTACCACCGACTTGCGCCACATGCCATATCCCCAACCTCCGGCAAGCACAGCGACTATGGCCGCCGGCGCCGCTATCAGCATGTTCACACCCATAAGGGTCAATATGCCCAATAACGCCGCAAACGATATAATGTATCTGATTATTTTAATCGGTGTCATCAATACACCTCCGTCCAGAATAATGCACATTTTATATTATACTTTAAGGTCAGGGTCATGTCAACGATTTGTTTGCCCCGATTCGATTGGGATTCACGTGCCCCGATTGAAACCCCAACTGCCCCCCAAAAAGAAGCAAAAAAAGGTAGCTCAT
>JAUNBY010000546.1 GCA_030526935.1 Clostridia bacterium | reverse complement strand
TATACAACACCCCCACCAGCGACGAGCCTATCTGCGTCGCCAGCCTTATTCTCTGTGCCTCGCCGCCGGACAGGGACGCCGCCTGACGCGAAAGCGTGAGGTAGTCGAGCCCCACGTCCGACAAGAAGCTAAGGCGGGAGCGTATCTCCTTTAATATCTGCCCAGATATGGCCTCCTGTTTGGGCGTGAGCGATACGTCCGTCAAAAAGTCCTTGAGCCGCCTTACCGACATGTCGCTCATATCCGCTATGGACATATCGGCGACGGTGACGGCGAGGGATTCGGGTTTGAGCTTTTTACCGTGGCACACGGGGCAGGGTATGGCCGCCATGTATTCGCTCAGGTCTTCCTTTATGTAGTCCGAAGAGGTTTCACGAAACCGCCTTTCGAGGTTCGTGACTACGCCCTCGAACGGAGCCGTGAACGTCCCGGAGCCGCTTTGCCGGTCGTAGCGTATGGTGAGCTTTTCGCCGCCGGTTCCGTACAGAAGAGCGTTTACCACCTCGTCCGGAAGTTCGGATACGGGAGTGTCGAGGGAAAAACCATATTTCTCGGACAGCGCCTCGAGGTACATGCGCGAGAACGAATCGCTGCCGTTTTTGGTGTTCCAGCCGGATATGGATATGGCGCCCTGATTGATGCTCAGGCTCTTGTCGGGGATGACCATATCGGGATCGACCTTGGTCATCACGCCCAGCCCCATGCAGGTGGGACAGGCGCCGAAGGGACTGTTGAACGAAAACATTCGCGGGGCCAATTCCTCTATGGATATGCCGCATTCGGGGCAGGCGTAATTCTGTGAAAACAGTATATCCTCGCCGCCTATGACGTTTACGAGAACCAGTCCGCCCGAGAGCCGTGCGGCGGTCTCGATGGAGTCGGTAAGGCGGGTGTTCAGTTCGTTTCTTATTATGAGCCGGTCTATGACGATCTCTATGGTGTGTTTCTGCTGCTTGTTGAGGCCTGGCCTGTCGCTCAGTTCGCACATCTCGCCGTCTACGCGGGCGCGGACGTAGCCCTGCTTTATCATGTCGTCGAAAAGCTTGACGTGCTCGCCCTTTCTCTGCCTTACGACGGGGGCCATTATCTGTATGCGCGTCCCCTCGCCCAGAGACACTATGCTCTCGATCATCTGATCGACGGACTGGGATGCGATCACGCGCCCGCAAACCGGGCAGTGAGGCACGCCTATGCGCGAGTAGAGAAGGCGCAGATAGTCGTTAATCTCGGTCACGGTTCCGACGGTAGAGCGCGGGTTGTTGCTCGTGGTCTTCTGGTCTATGGATATCGCGGGGGAGAGGCCGTCGATGGAATCGACGTCGGGCTTGTTCATCTGGCCCAGAAACTGCCTGGCGTAACTCGAAAGCGATTCTACGTAGCGGCGCTGCCCCTCGGCGTATATCGTATCGAAAGCCAGCGAGGATTTACCGGAGCCTGAAAGCCCCGTGAACACAATGAGCTTGTCCCTCGGAAGGGACAGATCGACGTTTTTGAGATTGTGCTCTCTTGCGCCCTTTATAACGAGTTGGTTTTTCATATAAGCTTCCTTATTAATTCGGGGACGGTTTTCGACCCCTTCGTTTGAACAGGGCGCTTTACGCGCCCTGTCGATGTTTTTTGATTATAGCAGATTCGCGGCAAAAACGCAATGGGTATGTTTAGGCGTTCAGGCGGCGGGGGAGAGGGGCAATGTCATCAACCTGAGCAAGTTAACTCATCCGTCACGGAGCTTCGCGCAGTCTGAGGCCAGTTGGGGGAAACCTCTCCGTCAGGGCCAATGTCATCAACCCAAGAGTCGTAACACCCTCACGGG
>JAUNBY010000545.1 GCA_030526935.1 Clostridia bacterium | reverse complement strand
AGTAGATGGGAATATGGCCGAGCGCAAGCTGCATGGCGAGCCTGTAGCCGTATCGGGTGAAGTTATACGCATTGTCCACGCGCTTTATCAGATTAACGAGCGGCTCTCCGTTTTCATCCGTCCTGATATTGCCGGCTTCGTCCGTCTGCCATGGGTTGACCGACAGAACATCCCCGCCGCTTAGGGCGGCTGAGGAGCGGCCGAACATATCGTAATCCGAGAAGACCACCGTGCCATCGGCGAAATCGATCAGGGCGTAATTGCCATTTTCGCGCGTGGCGAGATAAAACCTGTCGCCATATACGCATTCAAGAGAATAATCGGGATCTGTCGCCATAAAAGTCGTGAGCAGTTCAAACAGCTCGTCCATTTCCGCGTAGGCGACTGATTTGTTTCCGTTAAAGAAATTCACCGTCTGCTTATCCCTGGCGGCGGAGAATATGGCGTACATATCAACCTCGGCTTCCTCCATCGAGGTTACCTCCATCAGCGCCATAGCCGCCGCTTGTTCATCCTCCGACGCGGTATTGACTCCGGCGTAAGCGCCGCGGATAGAAGCCGCCAGTTCCGCCGCTGCCGCCGCCGAATCTTCCTGCGCCCATGCCGCTGGGATAGCCGTAAGCGCCATGATAAACGCCATCAGTATTGAAATAAACCGTTTTTTCATGAAATCCATCCTTTCTTGCGTAACGCGTCCGTACATGGCTGATGAGCGGGGTCGTCCGCGCGACGATCGCCGCCTCGTCAGCGCCGCGTTTTATATGATAATGATATTGGATTACGATAGCAAGCTTTTTCCAATAATCACGCGTAAAGCGAACAAAAAAAACGCCGCGCGGCGACGGGTCAAATCCCGTTGCCGCGCGGCGGTGAGTCGTTTTACTTTGCCTTGACTGTGATCTTGATGGATACCTTTGTCTTGCTGCCGTCTGTGGCGGTTGCGGTTATCGTCGCCGTACCCTTCTTGATGGCGGTTACGATTCCGGTATCGGGATCGACCGACACCACCTTGGGCTTGTTGCTCTTCCAGGTCACGCTGGGATCGACGGCTTCGGCGTTAGCCACGGCGATGAGCTGATAGGTATCTCCCGCGACGAGGTTCAGTTTCTTCTTGAGCGCCTCGCCCTCGCCGTTCGTCAGCCTGAGGCTTTCCACCAGACCCTTTACCGTCACGACGACGGTTCCCTTCTTGAGGTTGGCGGCGTATGCCACAATATTCGCCTTTCCGGGTTTGAGGGCGACTATATTGCCATTCTGGTCAACCGTCGCGATGTTCGGGTTCATGCTCATCCAGAATATCTCGGGATCTACGACCTTATTCGCGGGCTTCGCGTTGGCCGTCACCGTCGTGATTTTATTCTCGCGGGTATCCAGAGTGAGCTTATTCGTGGAAAGCTTGACGCCCGTGGGCAGTTCTGCCTTCTTGCGCACGTTAAGCTCTATGGTGTAGGTATCGCCCGGTTTGAGTTGCGTTCCATCGATTGTTAAGACTTTTCCCTTAGCCGATTCAATCGTGGCGTACAGCTCGGTTTCGCCAAGCGCCTTGGCCTTGATGGTTTTGTTGTTGACGATTGTAGCTATGCTCTCGTCCTTTACGCTCCAGGTGACAACGCAGCCTTCAATTACGGGCAGCTTCAGCGATTTCTTGTTCTGTACGGCGAGCACCTTCATCAGCACCTCGGGAGCCTCGGGAACCTCGCCTTGCGTTACCGTTATCTCGCAGGAGGCGGTCTTTCCGCCGTCGGTCGTGGTTACGGTTATGGTCGCGGTTCCGGCGCTTACGCCCGTCACCGTGCCTTCGGATACCGTCGCCACAG
>JAUNBY010000544.1 GCA_030526935.1 Clostridia bacterium | reverse complement strand
CGAGGTCTACCGCAATTCCGAAAAAATAGCGGGAAGCGTAAACAGAGCCTACGATTTGGTGTACAGAGGCGCCGGGAGGAGCCTGAGCGCCCTCGAGTCGCTTAAAAAAGCCTCCGACGCGCTGGGAAACATTTCCGGACTGGATGAAAGGTTCGAAGCGATAAAATCCAAGATAGACGAGGTGTATTATCTCGCCGAAGACGCGGGCTATGAATTGCAGGCGCTGAACGAATCCATTGAATTCGATCCCCGCGAAGCCGAGCGCGTTGCTGGCAGGCTCATGGAACTAAAGAGGCTCGCCCGGAAATACGGCCCGGAAATATCCGACGTCATACAGCGCAGAAATACCGTATCGGCGCAGTTAAATGAGTTGGAAAAGGGGAATGAAGCCCTTGAACAGATTAACGCCAGGGTCGAGAAATCTCGCGCTCAACTCGAACGTTTGGCTGCCGAATTGAGTTTAAGCCGCGCTGAATTGAGCCGAAAGCTAAGCTTGCGGATTATGCGCGAGCTTGACGAACTTGGTATGAAAAACGCCCGCTTCGAAGTTAGCCTGTCAAAATGCCCTTTAAGCTCTAAAGGGTGCGACAAGGTAGAATTCATGCTCTCGGCCAACCTGGGGGAACCATTAAAACCTCTTGCGTCGGTTGCGTCGGGCGGTGAACTTTCAAGAATAATGCTCGCGATGAAAACCGTAGGGGCGGAAACGTCCGGCGTCGATTCCATGGTGTTCGACGAGATAGATACCGGAATAAGCGGACGCATGGCGCAGGTTGTTGGCGAAAAAATGGCCTTTATCTCGAGAAACCGTCAGGTTATATGCGTAACCCACCTTCCTCAGATAGCGGCGCTTGGCGACAGGCAATACCTCGTCAGGAAGACCGTGGACGGACAAAGAACAGGCTCAACGGTTGAACTTCTCGACGAAGAAGGCAGAGTCGAGGTTCTCTCGCAGATGATTTCTGGCGTCGGTTCCAGGGAAAGCTCGCTTTCTCACGCCCGCAATATGCTCATGAGCGCTCAGAAATTGATTTCGAATATGAATAAAAGCTGAAAAGGCATATCCCCACGCCGCGGAGAATAGTTTTAAGTGGCAAAGGGGGGTGAGCCTTTGGTACGGATAAAGGTCGTAAAGGCATCGCGATTGATTCTGACGGCGGCGGCGGTGCTGCTGGCTTTGGCGCTGACTGCGGTCATAATTGGCGCTATCGTTTCGAATCGCGATCAACAGCCGGATTACTACATCAACGAGGCGGCTATGGCGATAGCCGCCTCATCCAATAATGTGATCGTGTTCGACGCGCCCGAGGAAAACGAGCATACGGACATGAGCTACGAGGGCTTTGAGATAGAGGTTTTGCCCTCCGAAACCGATACGTCCCAGGAGGCAGGCGACATCGGGCGCGCAAAGCGCGTGCTGATATATCATACGCACACCCACGAGGCTTATACCCGGACGGACGGGGAATCATATGTGGAAGAAACCGCGTGGCGAACGAGCGACGAAAGGTATTCCATCGTACGCGTCGGCGAGGAACTTTGCCAGCTTCTCGAGGGCTTTGGCATAGAGGCTGTCCACGATACGACAGATCACGAACCGCCTAAACTCGCGACCGCCTATTCGCGCTCTTTAGCTACCCTTCAAAAATACTCCGATCAACACTTTGACCTGTATATAGATCTGCATCGCGACGCCTACGACGAGTCCATGGCGCAAGCGCGTTCGGTGTCGGTGGGAGGTATTGACGCGGCGCGGCTTATGGTATTGATCTGTAACTTCCCACCGAGCAGGTACTATTACAATTTTCAGCGATACAGCGCCAGA
>JAUNBY010000543.1 GCA_030526935.1 Clostridia bacterium | reverse complement strand
CTCATGATGTAAAAAACTTGCGATTCCCTTTGTCTAAAGTGCGTGTTATAATTATGCATATACAGACAAGGAGGTATTTTTATGAAGGTACAGTCAAGGATTTTTACGCTCGTCTTGTCGGTCGCGTTGATTCTTTCCTTCGCGGGTTTTGCTTTCGCGGATGAGATCACGGCCAGCGCTCAGGGTTTTGGCGGAGAAGTAACAGTTTCCGTCGTTGTGACCGACGGCGTAATCACCTCAGTCACTGCGGTTGGCGACAATGAGACATTCGGCATCGGAAGTAACGCCATAGAGCAGCTTCCCGCCAAGATAGTAGAGGCTCAGTCTATAGCCATCGACGGCATAGCCGGAGCCACTTTTACCAGCACCGCTCTGCTCACCGCCGCCAAGGAAGCGCTTTTGGCCGCCGGCATGACAGAGGAGGAGATCACGCGCGAGGTACAGGCGCAGGAAGTTGATCAGACTCGCATCGAGCTTTCTGCCGACGTCGTCGTTGTCGGCGCGGGCGGCGCGGGCATGAGCGCGGCGCTCGAAGCCCTCAATCACGGGGCTTCCGTAATAGTGCTTGAAAAGATGCCGTCTATAGGCGGAAACACCCTCGTCGCAGGAAGCGCCATGAACGCCAGCCAGCCGGTAAAGCAGGCGACCCAGACCATGCCATCGGATCGCGTCGCGACGGTTGAAGCTATGCTCGCACTCGAACCGCAACACGAGCTTATGGCCGTATGGCAAGCGGAAATCGCCGACGAACTCGACGCGTATAAGGCGAATAATTCGACGTTCCTTTTCGATTCCGCCGCTTTCCATAAGCTTCAAACCTATGTAGGAGGCGACTATGTGGCGGATCCCGAACTCATATCGATTCTTTGTGATCAGGCCATAGAAGGCATATACTGGCTTGAAGAGCTTGGGGCTATATGGAAAGACGAAATAGTTTCAGTTTACGGCTCCACATGGACTCGCGGACACAACCCGACTCTCGATCTCGGAACCGCCGGAGCCAGCTTCGTCATGCCCCAGTATAACAACTTCGTCGAAAAGGGCGGACAGGTATATGTAAACCACCGCGCCGACGAGTTGATCGTCGAAGATGGTCGAGTAGCCGGCGTTAAAGGCTCGACGTCCGACGGCGTTCCCTTCACCGCTTACGCGGCAAAGAGTGTAGTTCTCGCGACCGGAGGATTTAGCGCCAACGAAGAATTGCGCGAGCATTATAACGAACAGTGGCCTACCCTCATTGGCCTTGATACTACCAATCCTTCAAGCTCCACGGGCGACGGTATTATTATGGCCGACGCAATCGGCGCTAACCTGGTAAGCATGGGCTGGATACAGCTGATACCCTATTCCAGCAACTCACTGACCGCAACCATAGACGGCAGTATTTACGTCGATAAAGAAGGCAATCGCTTTATCGCTGAGGACGAGCGTCGCGACGTTATAGCAGCCGCTACGATCGACCAGAATGAAGGCTGGTTCTACTGGCTGTGCGACCGCAAGACTGTAATCGACGAGCTTAACGGCATATCTATTTACGGCAAGGTCATATCAGAGATGGGCGATGGCGAAACCGCGTTCTATGCGGATACCCTCGAGGAAATCGCCGAACAGTCCGGTATGGATTACGCGACTCTCCAGGCGACCGTGGACGCGTATAACGCCAGCGTCGACAGCGGAAGCGATCCCATTGGCCGTCAGAATCTGCCGCTTAAGATCGACGAAGGCCCGTATTGCATGATCAAGTCGTATATAATGGTTCACCACACCATGGGCGGCGTACAGATTGACGACGATTGCCAGGTATATAACGTTGTAGGCAATGTAATTCC
>JAUNBY010000542.1 GCA_030526935.1 Clostridia bacterium | reverse complement strand
AAAGCAACATAAAAACCCTGGAATTCGCCGAGAATGAGCAATGGCAGGATTTCACCGCCGCAGAGCGGATCGAATACGCCGAGAAGATTAAGGAGATTGAGCGCAGGCTGGGTCAGGAACGGATGCACCAATTTGCACAAGCTGGATATACAGAATCCACGCCTGATGGAAGTCAGGATATGGACCATGGTCCCTATCCTGAAACGGGGCAATCCCGCGATATTATCGCACAGAAAGCCGGGTTTTCGAGCGGACGTCAATACGAGCAGACGTTCTGCGGTTCAGAATCGCTCTGCCCGTATATTCCCTGTTGGTAAGAATGCCGACAACAGCGCTAGTATGCCAGTTGGTATCCGGATGTTTTGGAATGTGTTTAAGAGGAACGCCGTCGCGTTCCGCTTTGTATGCCTGTGGAAGCTTAAGCCCTCTTCGGCTTAACTCTCGCGCTATATACTTCGGACCCATTCCATTGACACGCATTTGAAATATCTCTTTGACGACCTCCGCGGCTGGCTCGTCGATAGCCCAAACAAATTTGTCAGCCTCGGACGGCTTGTAACCGTATGGCGCGACGGAATTGGAGTGCTTGCCCGCCTGCGCCTTAGCCCTGAATACCGCGCGGATTTTCTTACTCGTGTCGGCGACGAACCACTCGTTGAAAACGTCCCGGAAGATCGACATGATATCGAACCCGTTCGCCGTGTCGAAGTTGTCGTTCGCGGCGATAAAGCGGACGTTATACTCGTCGAACGTCCGTTTCAATAAGCCAACCTCAAGCACATCGCGCCCAATACGGCTCTGGTCTTTGATGATGACCGTAGCCACGCGGTTCGCCCTTACCTCGCCGAGCAGCGCGTCCAGCCCCGGTCGACTGAACAGCGTGCCGCTGACACCGTCGTCCACAAAGAAACGCGTGTTGAAGAATCCGTGGTCTTTTGCGTACTTCGTCAGTATCTCTTTCTGATGTATTATGGAATTCGACTCGCCGGTCTCGAAATCCTCCTTGCTCAAACGACAATACAAGGCGGTTGTTTTTGCCGGCTCCGCCTGCTTCGCAATCATGGCGGTTCCCATCCCTTCCTCTACTATATTCGGTTCAACCGACCCTATATTCGCTCGTATCGAAGCGAGAAGCAAGCGACGCGTCGATGTCAGCGGGATAACTCTTAGCATCCAAAATGCGGCGAAACAGTAGCTTTTCGAGCTTCTTTTCCACCGTTTCCATCGCATCCGGGGCGCATTCGGCGGTGACTATGTAGAGCGTGTTCCCAAGCCTTTGCTTCGTTACAGCGCGTCTTCGGTGATGATTGCGCAATAGTCCTCGCCACCAGACGATCTCCCCGTCAAGTTTTACACACGGGCTATGTCTTTGAACAAATTGTGCCATAAATATCCCTCCCATAAACATTCCTCCCGTAAACTTCCCTCCCAAAGAAAAGAAGCCGCCTGAAGAAATGCTGCTCCAGGCGGCAATGGCCGTTATTAAGCGATCTGCAATGTCTTAATCGCCTCGGGCGTCACCAGTTTTGCGTCAACGCGTTTGGTCAGCACGAACTCCACCTGATCGGTTGTGGCCTTCAACTCGTTCAGACGCTTCAGATGATGATGTCCGCGGTCGCCAATCCAGAAACAGTTAAAATCCCCAAAGGCAATGGCTTTATTCCCCGATTCGGGATTGGGCATCGCGTTGCTGATAAGTATCGGATAACCGAATAATTGATCTGTGATGTGTGTGTGCTTTTCCGGTTCTTCATCCTGCGGCGTGTCGGCGCTCAGTCTCTTCCTCGCATGCTTGCCGGCGTTTCTTCTCCGGCTTTCTTCCAGCGCATATCGAAAAC
>JAUNBY010000075.1 GCA_030526935.1 Clostridia bacterium | reverse complement strand
TCTCCTGTAAGGAGAGGTGCCCGCCGCAGCGGGCGGAGAGGTTCCCCCGTGAGGGCTTTGCAACTCTTGGGTTGATGACATTGCCCCTTCGGGATACGCCTTCGGCGTGAAATGTGTCGCTACGCCGACCGGACGACAGCGCAGAGGGACGCAAAAATAGGCTGAATGATCGCCATTGGGCGCTCGTGTCAACGCGCTCTAATCCTCAATGACAATTTGACGCGTATAATCCATTCCCGCAATCCGCGCCGCCGGATCTTTCGCGGCCAGAAACCACAGATCCGTAGCCGCCTTCTCAATCGCGAAGCATTCGTCGCTTTTGAGCCTTGTCGGATCCGTGACAAGCGGTATCGACGCCGCGTCTTTCAGATGCCTCATAAGTCCCGTCGCGCCTTTTCGAAACCCGATAACCCGCGCGTATTGCGGGGCGCTTATCGCGCTTAATCGCTTTTCCTTCACACCGAGCATGGCGTATGTCAGCATACGGCAAAGGCGAGCCATGGTATATCTCTTGCACTTTGCCCTCTCGAGCAAATCGCCTCTGCCAATGGCTAAAGCGGCGTGCTTTTTAAGCAGCATATACGCCCCCTCTCCCGATTCCGGAAGTTCATTAAGCCACGCCTCGCACGCGTTTCTCATAACATAGACGGCGATACCGTCCAGCCCTTCCGGTCGGGCGAAAACAGCCTGATCCAAAAGGTCGAACGCCCTTTGAGGCATGGCTTTCCTCACATCCTCGCCGCCGTTCATCCCCCGTCGTATGGCGGAGGCGGAGCATATATCGCCCAGTTCCAGTCCGTGATAATCGCCCTCGCGTTTTACAAGGACGGGCTTCATGGGCTTTACTAAATTTGAGTTGACCTTCAGGTACTCG
The DNA here is from genome assembly GCA_030526935.1 of Clostridia bacterium. GTDB lineage: Bacteria > Bacillota > Clostridia > Christensenellales > Aristaeellaceae > JAUNBY01. The sequence goes on along the minus strand of JAUNBY010000075.1, from coordinate 9,698 downwards.
ATTGCTAGAACGGCGTTGGGCAGATTGACGATATCGGCAGACGCGCCGCAAATCTTAACATATGCCTCTCCTCTGGCGCGGGCATGCGAAAGACCCCGAGCAAGGCCGTCCCTGATAAGACCGGAAAGCTCCGGGCTTTCGTTCGCGGTCTCGCGCGCAATCCGTTTTATTAGTTCAATATCGCCCGTTTCGCACCCGAACGACATATATTCGCAGCCGAGGCCTGACAATATGGAAACGCCGCCGAAGGCGAATTTATCCGCAGGCCTTATGGCAAACGCCGCCGGAAGTTCTACAACAATGTCGGCTCCGCATCTCAAAGCCATTTTAGCCCTCGTCCACTTGTCTATAATCGCCGGGTCTCCCCTCTGCGTAAAAGCTCCGGACATGACGGCCACAATATATTCGCAGCCCGTCATTTCCCGCGTCCTTGCAATGTGAAGCGCGTGCCCGTTGTGAAAGGGATTGTATTCGCATATTATTCCGGCGATTTTCAACGTATTATCTCCCCATAAGCCTTTTCAGCTCCGAATACAATACCTGCGGTTCCACGGGCTTAGCCAGGTGAACGTCTATGCCGCTGTGAAGCGACCTTTCGACGTCTTCATCGAAGGCGTTCGCGGTCATTGCGATTATGGGAATATCGCGGCTGCCCTTCTTTTTAAGGCTTCGTATGCTCTTTGAGGCGGTCAATCCGTCCATTACGGGCATTTGAATATCCATGAGTATCGCGTCGAAATAGCCGTCTTTTGACGTCGTAAAGATCTCAAGGGCTTCAAGGCCGTTGACGGCGACGACGACTTCCGCGCCCGCTTTTTCGAGTATGCGCTTCGCGACCTCGATATTGAGCGGATGATCCTCCGCCAGCAGTATCCGCCTTCCGTTAAAATTCGGTATGGCGGGAGGCATATACTCTATTTTGTCCTTTTTAGCCGTGAAGACCTTCTCGAAAGCCTTTACGATCGAGGACTGGAAAAGCGGCTTTTCCATAAACATATCAACTCCCGCTTCCCGGGCTTCGCTTTCTATGCTCTTCCAGTCGTAGGCGGTTATTATTATTATGGTGACGTCGGGGCCGACGATTTTTCTTATGCGCCTCGTAGTCTCTATGCCGTCCATATCCGGCATCTTCCAGTCGATGAATATAGTGTCGTAGTCCCTTTTATATCCGCGAGCCTTTATTACGTGCTCCACCGCTACCGCTCCGCTGTCTACCCACTCTGCCTGCATACCCATCGTCGCAAGCACGTTCGTCGTGCTCTTGCAGACGACGACGTCGTCATCGACGACTAAAACGTGAAGCCGGCTCAGGTTCATACTCGCTATGAGATCGAGGTATTGCTGGCTTTGCTCCGATATGCCGAGTTGTACGTCCACGGTAAACACCGAACCTATGTTTTTGATGCTCTGAACGTTTATCTGCCCGTTCATGAGGTTCACGAGGTTCTTGGTTATGGCGAGACCAAGTCCCGTCCCCGAGGGAGCGCGATAGGAGTTTTGCTCCTGCGCGAAAGGTTCGAATATATGCGCGAGGAATTCTTTTGATATGCCTACTCCCGTGTCGTTAATGGTAAAGCGCATTGTGACGCGCTTATTGACGCAACGCAGTTGCTCTATCGTAAGGGTGACCTTTCCTCCGGGATTTGTAAATTTCACGGAATTTCCCAGTATATTTACCAGTATTTCCTGAAGCTTAGTCACGTCGCCTACGTAGTTAGACTCGAGGAAGCCGTTGATTATAACGTCGTAATCGACGCCCTTGCTCTCCGCCTGTGAATATATGATGGCGTTTACGTCCGAAATAAGGTGCTCAAAGTCGAACGCAGCCTCGTTGAGCGTCACTCTTCCGCTCTCTATGCGCGACATTTCAAGTATATCGTTTATAAGCGCAAGAAGATGACGCGCGGAAAGCCCGATCTTCCCAATCGAATTGGCCATGACATCGGGATTGTTGACCTCGGACGCCGAAAGCGCCGAAAGCCCTATTATAGCGTTCATGGGCGTGCGCAGTTCGTGGCTTACCCTTGAAAGGAACTGCGTCTTGGCCTGATTAGCCTGGTTCGCGGCGTCGAGCGCGTTTGCGAGAAGCTCGTTTTTTCTCATCTCGTCGCGCACCGTCGAAGATACGTCCTCGCGAATTATGATTATCATGTCGCGCTGCCTGTCCAAATAGAACGCGGTGAACTTCTTGTATCGCAATTCGCCGTCTCCATGTATCGCGCGACAGTTGAACTGTACGTCGTCGCCGGCCATGAGCGCGTCTTTAATATGGCTTATTGAAATTTTATCCATGACCATTTCCCGATCATCGGGATGGATGTAGTTTTGCGCTATGCGCCGCGCCGCCAAATCGTAATCATCGCCCCTCGGAGGCGGCATACCGTATTGCAAATCGGAATTGGCGATTATGACAAAGCGTCGCGTTTTGCCATTGACGCGAGCCACATAGTCGTATTTCTCGTTGACCAGGGCGTGGTACATGAGCCTCTGTGTCTTTTCCTCCTCGATATTATAGCAGTACGTGAACAGGAGAATATCGTCGTTGTCGGGCTTTCTGACCATTCTGTTTATAATGCGCGCCCATATAACCTCGCCGTCGGGCATACGCCTGCGGTAATCCGTGGAAAGCTCGTTTATCCCTTTTGAAAAGGCTGCCATAAGAGCGGCGGGTTCGTTTATCTCGTTATATCGAAGCAATTCTTCCCGGTCGAGGAAAACATCTTCGCGGCGCGCGCTCCCGTAGTTAAGCGCGATTCTTTCGTCTACAGGTACGGTGCTTCCGTCGGCGTAAGCGTAATCGATCGTTTCTCCCGTCGTAAGGTTAAACAGCGCGTGTGCTATGAGATTTTCCTCTCCGAGTTTCGGCCGACTCTTCTCAAGTTCGTAAAGAAGATGCTGTTGCGTGGTGTCGATTATGGATATAAGAGCCTTTACAGGTTTTTTATCATTCGCGAATATCGTCGTGAATTCGCTTCTCTCCCAATGATTCGAGCCGTCGGCTCTCACGGTCTGATACTCGCACGAACCCATGGCGTCCAGATGAAGTATGGATGAGTAAAACGCGCGATGCGCTTCGCGACAGCTCTCTACGACGAAGCCGTGAAGAACGTCGCCATCAGGCGCATCGGTAATCACCGCGGGGATCGCGTATTGCGCGGCGTATATCTCTGGCAGCGTGAGAACGCCGCTGTCGAAGCTGTATTCGCATATCATCTTTCCCATATGGGACATAGCCAGACGCATTTCCTGTTCGTGTATGAGATTTGCCTCCTGAGCCAGCCTCGCGTCGGTGACATCGTAGAACACCGCGTCTATGAACCGCAAGTTGCCGCGCTTCTCGGTGAGCAGACCCTTTGCGGTTATCCATCTGAATCCGTCGCGCGTTCTGACGCGGCAGGTGAAATCTATCGGCGCCGCGTCGATTAGCAGAGAGTTGAGGCGCGCCTTCAGTGCGTCGATGTCCTCTTCAAAGACATAATCGATAATCTCACCATCGGACATATTATCGAATTCCTCGCGCGTATATCCGAACATGGCGCAAAAACCGTCGCTGTAGCGGTTTATCTTCATGCCCTCGGGCGAATATGTAAAAGAGGCGATTCCACCCGGTATGGAGTCTATGAGGTCGGTGAGGATTTTGCTGTCGCGATTCATTTTGGCGGTCATATCGCGCCGGTTTAATAATATTGCGGTGTAATCTCCGAGCGCGTGCAGGTGATCGATGTGCGTCTGATGCGCAAGCGGATCGTCCACTCCGATAAAGCCTATGAGCACTCCCGCCCTGTACAGGGCGACCGCGACCAGGGAATGAATGCCCTGCGATTTGAGCAGTTCCCTCTCCGCTTTCATGTTATCGTCCAGACAGTTCACGTCGTCGATGATTATGAATCCGCCTATTCGCAATGTATTCCACCAGGTACGCACCTTGTCGTTTGAAAGGTTCTTAAGCCTGGATTGCATGCTCTCAACGCCCGCAGCGCATACCTCATAGGTATTTGAGGACGCGTTTTTCATCTCGTCCAATTCAAAGACGTAAGCGCGACTCGCCTTGAAATAATCCCTGACCTTTTCGAGGAGCAGACCCATGCCCCTGTCTATATCCGCCTGAGCGAGCAGGTCGTGGGCGGTTTCGTTGAGGAATCGAAGGTGATCGTAAGCCGAAAGTATTTTATCTTCGGTTTGTTTCTGTACGGTAATGTCGTTGGCGACGGAAAGCTGTACCGGCTCGTCAACCAGCGGCAACGACGTTATCGCGACATTGCTCTGTATCCAGCGTATCTCGCCGTCGCGGCGTATCACGCGGTATTCGCAGTTATATGGCCGTCGCGCGCGGCTCGCCTCGCGCGACATTCGCTCGATTTCAGGTCTGTCCTGAGGATGTATAACCTCAAACGGAGAGGTTACCTCCAATATAAACTGATCCTTTGTGTAACCGAGCTGCTCGTAATAATGATCGTTGGCGAACAGTATTTCAAGATCGCCGTCGCGTATAACGGACGCGACGACGCCTCCGTTAAAGTTCTCCATTATCACGCGCAGCTGCTCGGATATGGCGATTTCATTAAGCTGCGCCCTTCTAAGCGCCGTGATATTGATAATGGCGCAGTATATGAGCATTCTGGTTCCGGCTCTTGCTATGACCCTTATAGCCGTTCGAATGTACCTGTCCTCATCGCGATCCATAATTCCCGAAAGGCATAATTCGCACGCGTGCTCGGCATTGTCCGCTATAGCCTTCTCAATCGTCTTATGCAGCATCGACAGGTCGTCCGCGTTTATATACCGAGAAAAATCGATATTCAAAGCATCTTCAACCGACATATCCTCGCCGCCCAGTTCGCGGGCGTATTTTTCGTTCACGCGCAACAATTCTATGTGGCCGTTGTGATATTCGAATATACACGCCCCTCCGACATAGCTGTTAAATATCAACGTTTCCATGGACTTTGGGTTCCAAAACGCGTTGTTATCCATGTTTTCGACGGTTTCAAGCCCCGTCATTTTACGTTCTTTGCCGCTGTTAGACATTGTATTTTCATAATCTTTCAGGGGCATAGGGCGGGCGTAGAGGTATCCCTGCACATAGAAACAGCCGATGGAGCGAAGATAATCCGCCTGTTCAACATATTCAACCCCCTCGGCAATAACCGGCATTCCCAGCCACTTGGCCATGCGAACTATGGATTCGAGAATATTGCCGCCGCGCGAGGTGTTTTCATTGCTATCCAGAAAGCGCATATCCAGCTTAAGTATGTGCGCCGGAACGTCTTTAAGCGTATTGAGCGAGGAATAGCCGCTTCCGAAATCATCTATTTCGACTATGAAGCCGAAGCCTATCAGCCTCTTGACAATATTTATTATCAGTTCCGTCGATTTGGAAAAGGCCGATTCCGTTATTTCAAGGCGTAAGAGATCTGCGGGCAACTGATAATCGCTTACGAGTCCCGTTATCACATCGAAGAAGTCGTCGTGCAACAGATCCGTTCTGGATACGTTTACCGATACGGGAAGCGGGTCGCGACCTTCGTCAAGCCATCTTTTCAATATGGCGCAAACCTGCTCCCATATACTTTTATCCATTTCGTATATGAAGCCGCTGCGTTCAAAAACCGGAATGAAATCATTGGGCGGTATGAGACCCCTTTCGGGATGACGCCAGCGCACGAGCGCCTCCGCGCCTATCAAAGCACCGGAGGAGTGATTGTACTGCGGCTGGAACCACGGCTCAAACTGCCGCTGTTCGACGGCGTTTTTCATCTCGTTTATAATCCGCTGTTCGCGAATCATATTTTCGCGCATTGACTCGTCGTACAAAGCGATCTTTACGTCGAACCGTCCCTTTACCGAAGCTCTCGCCATTGACGCGCGGTCGTACATGGCGCTTACGCTCAAATCCTTGTCTTCGACTATATATCGCCCTACGCTTATTGTAAGACGAATGGAGGCGTCGGGCACTGCCATTTTTCGCTGTATTATTTCTATGGCTTCCGATTCAATTATGCTCTTCGGATACAGGCAGGCGAAGTTATCCGCGTTTATGCGGCAGCAAATGCCGCCAATATTTTCTCCAAGATTGGTATTTAGTATACTCGCTATGGATCTGAGCACCCGGTCGCCCTTTTCGCTTCCGTACTGATCGTTTATGAGCTTGAAGTTATCTATGTCAAGGCAGGACAAAACGTAGTATCCCGGTCTTTGCGCGGCTATCATTTCAGCGGCGGCGTCGAAAAACGCCTTGCGGTTATAAAGCCCCGTGAGTTCGTCCTTTATCGCGGCGTTGGCTATAGCGGCGGTTTCGCGCAGATTTATCGTATTCCACAGTCTATGCATGATTATCGAGGGGTTGTAGGGCTTTGTGATAAAATCGTTGGCGCCGAGGGAAAGCGCTTTTACCTCCGCGCCCGCCTCGGTATTTCCGGTTGTTACAATCACCGGTATCTGGGACAGATTCGAATCGTCACGCATTTTCTCCAGCACGGTATATCCATTCATTACCGGCATGATTATATCCAGCAAAACCGCCGAAATCGTTTTGTACTCCTTAACGAGTATATCCAGCGCCATCTGCCCGTTTTCGGCCTGAAGTACCGTATATTTATCACATAGTATGTTTTCAAGTATCTGCCGGTTTATGTCGTTGTCGTCAACGATCAAAATCGTCCTTCGCTGCATAGACCCGCCCTCACAATCAATATCTGAGTGAATCGATGGAAACATGGAAACGCTCTATATCGTATTATACAGCTTTTTCCTGAATATTGCAATATGGATAAACGCGATAGTTCGCAATAATTCGAATAACCGCATAATTCGCATAATAAATTCGCATGGCGCAAAAACAAAGCCGTCTCAAAGAATCATTGAGAATCATTGAGACGGCCCTGATATAAACCCGTTTCGCTAACCTACGTTATAAGTCGCAACTTCTACGCCCTTGGAGGCGTATTTCCATGACAGAGCCTTTGAATACTTGTCGATTTTGGCCACGACCCCATCAGATCTTGAGCGCCCGTAAGACGTTCCGAGGGCGTTATACAACACGGGCTGGCAGTTGTTTATGATGTCGCCGACGGTGGAATTAAAGCCCGACGAATTGCCGGGATATATTGTGGGAATGTCGCACTCCACGTAAACTCCGTTTTGATCGCTGCCTATCAAAAGCGGCTGGCAGACGACCATGTTGTCCACGCAGGTCTTCTTTCCGGAACCTACGAAGGTTCCGAGGTCGAAGTATATGTACTTGCCCTTGTAAACGCCTATGCCCGACAACACCGCCGGGTGCATGCAGAACACGACGTCCGCGCCCGCGTCGATGGCGGCTTTGGACAGGGTTATCTGGGAAGCCGCGATTTTATTGTTGTACATCGCGACCTCGCAGCTGTGCAGATAGAGTATCACCACGTCCGACGAAGCCTTCGCGGTTCTCACCTTTTTCTTAATCGAGGAGGCGATTCTGGTATTCTGTGAAAGTATCGATATAACTTCGACGCTCACTCCGTTTACCGTCACCCTGGCATTGCCGTCGCGGTAAGCGCAGAGAACGTTGTTGTTGCGAAGTGCCGTCCTGGTATCGACTATTCCATGACCGCCAAAGTCGTAGGCGTGGTTGTTCTCAAGCGTAACCACGTCTATGCCGCCCTCTACCAGTATCTTGGCATAGGCGGGCTTGCCCTTGAAGTTGAAGGAGCTTGAAGCGTTTTTAGGGTACTTCCAGTTGGTTAATGCCACCTCCAGATTTCCTATGGTCAGGTCAAACGAGTCGAAAAGGCTCTTGACGTTTTTAAAGACATAGGAGTAGTCCGGGTCGGTCGTTCCATTGTTGGTGAGCAGGTTGTCAAAGCGCTTATCGCCGTTGATGCTCACCGCGCCTCCCAGAACCATATCTCCTACCGCTCCGATGGTTATGCGCTTCATGGAGCTTTTGTCGCGCACCTTGACCTCGCACTTGGCGCTTTTATTTCCGCCGTCCACTGTGGCGGTTATGGTAGTGGTTCCGGCGGACAGGGCGGTTATAAGCCCGGTATTGGGATCGACCGAGGCGACGGACGGATCGCTTGAGGTCCATGTCGGCACCTGATACGTCGCGTTCGCGGGGGTTACGGTGTAATCGACCCTGGCGGTGTTTTCATCAGTCGTGTGATCGAGGTATACGAGCGAGCTGTTGAGTTTAAATGTCTGGACCGCAATGGTGGTAACCTTCACGAGCGCCGTAGCCTTTACCATGCCGCCCTGGTCGTCAGCCGAGACGGTTATGAGCGTCGAGCCTTTGCCGACCGCCGTCACAAGCCCGTCCTGCGACACGGTAGCCACGTGCTCCCGGGAGCTTGACCACGTCAGCGACGGATCGCTGATAAGCGACTGCGCAGGCTTGAGGGTCGCCTTAAGCTGATAGGTATTCTCCTTGCCGTACTTGTTCTTGATCGTCACCGAGGTGGCGTTCAGCGTTATCTTTTTGACGTAGGTGTTCTTCATTATGGCGCTTACGCTTTGCGAGTTGATTTTGGGCTTCACGACAGCCGCCTGAGCCGCGAACGCCGAGACCGTTAACGCCAGTATCAGAGTGACAGTTGCGAATAATTTGCGCATTTTCGTCTCCTTTCAGGCCGCGTTTTTCGGCATGATTATTATTGCCGCGATATAGGCATATCGCGGCTTATTACCTTAATCGTAATAATACGGGACGGTCACCTTGAGCGAATTGTCGTTGATGTAATCGATAATGCGCCTGGCTTCACTTCCCGTGGCGATGACGGGCTGCCATTCGTTTATGGGCATGCCATTCTTTCCAAAGCCGGTCGTCGTCTCGTAGTAGAATGTTTCCGACGAAGCCGTCGTCTTCACGGGTATGACCTTGAAGCCCGCTTCCTCGATATATCCCGTCTCGTCCACGCGCCATGTTATCTGGAAGACCATAGACTCATCGCACCCTACGTGTTTAAGGCCAGTGATGAAGTTGGCGAGGTCGTATACTATGAGCTTATCGCCGTAGCGCTCTATGCCGCTTGGCAGATGTCTGTGATGTCCCAGAACCAGGTCGGCTCCGAACTTTATCGCGGCGCGGGCGTTTGCCCTCATATAGGTTGTGACGTTGGCCTTCCACTGTTGCACGTTTGCCCAATGGAACGACGCCACGACTATATCGCAGGTCTTTCTAAGCGCCTGTATCTCCTTTTGCATTGTTTCGCGGCTGACGGGCATTTGCATGGCGCAGAACCCGACCTTGAGAGAAAGCCCGTTTTTCTTGACGTTTATAACGTAGTCCTCGCCCTCGAAGTGCCCCATATGCCCTATACCCGCGCTGTCGAGGGCTCGCTTCGTCGCCTTATAGCCCGCGTAGCTGTAATCCAGGGTGTGGTTATTTGCCAGACAGGCCACGTCTACCCCCGAAGCCGCCAATATGGACGTGGCGTATTCGGCTCTGGCTCTCAGGTAATGTGGGCGACCCGATTTGCGGGTATTTCCATTGGTGAGAACGCCCTCGAGATTAATGACGGTTATGTCATCCGCCTTGAACATATCGATGAAGTTCTTGAAAGGGTAATCATAGCCGTATTCGGCGATTAGCCTGTCGAACTCCTGCTCTCCCGACAGCGGGGCGTATGGCTGCGCCTGTATGACCCTGTAGTCGCCGCCAAGTATGACGTCTCCCACGGCCGACAACGTGACCTCCATCGTGTTTCCGCCCCTCACCCTCAAAT
>JAUNBY010000541.1 GCA_030526935.1 Clostridia bacterium | reverse complement strand
CGATACCACATTTTTTCCCGCCGCGACAATCCTGGCGAGTTCCATTTTATAGTCATCGGGATGAGCCTCGCTCACTCGCGCCTGAAGTTTTGGATTGATGAGATCCATCCGCAGGTAAGAAGCCAATATCATCCTCGTCACATCGTTGAAGACGATTGTTCCCCGCTCGTCGCAGCCGCCTACTACCAGCGAACAATTGGTGTTGGAGTCTATAGCCATATCCCATCGCGAGTCAGTTATCGACAATAGCGCATCCATAAGTTCCTGCGCTTCGTCAAAAGTGATCCTGCCATTTCTTAAATCTTCCTCGTAATAAGGCCATAGTATACGATCATAGTGGCCAAGCACCGCGAATCCCGAGCCTTCAAACGACGTACATAGCTCTCTGGTAAACCATACGGCGCACATCGCCTCGTAAAATGTGCCGGGTGGATTGCGCGGTATGCGCCGAGCGGTATCCCTGATCTTTTCAAGCGAATACCGCACATCCGGGTCGCACTCGTCAAGTAGCATATTACGCGCTTCATCGCTAAAACGCTCTGCCAAGAGTATAGCCGCATCGCATGCCGCGACGATTGCGTCAAAGTATTCCGTTTCTTCCTCGTTTGCGGGGAGTTTTTCAATCGCACGAAGCTTCAGCCCTTCGAATCCATACCTTAGCACGTTTTCTACGTTAGCATAATGATGAGAGTGGTCAACCATCATATCCGCCAAAATCAGATCTTCCTTAACATAAGGTTCTCGCCAGCTATCAAACGATTCGACCGGGTAATGCTTGCGAAGAACCCAGCTCGCAAGCCCTCTTATCGGAGGGAATCCCGATGAAACGCTACATCTGTCGCGCCCTGTAATCACCTCCGAATAGAAGGGGCTGTGCTTAAACAGCTTAACCTCGCATTCGCGGGAAATAGTTTCGTATTGCCATTTTTTCTGCACGAAAGCGGAAGCGTCGGGCCGTTCGCGAAGACGCCTTTCCAATTCACGCTCAATATCCGAAACATCGGCGGGATATCGGGAATAAAAGGTCTCGCTTTCGGCAAAAAAGGCCTCTTTATTAAAACGGTACATTTTCTCATCTCCTCAGAAATAAAGCGATACCTTGAGCGCTTGCCGTGTGCGCACCAGTTCAAAACCCTCGTTAAAATCCTCCAGCGGCAGTATATGGGTTACGTAGTTATCCAGTTCAAATCCACCCGACAGCACATGATTGACGACCTTTTCATGTACCGCCATCTCGCGTTTCGCAACGGGCCACTGTACGCTTCGAACAGTGAAGTTATACGGCGCTTTGTCCCACGCGACGGGAGTCTGTCCATCAAGCCCAATGCCGTAAATCCCTATAACCCCGTCAGGGCGTATCAGGCTCATCGCCTCGCTCACCAGGCTGTTTTTGCCCACTGCGTCGATATATAAATCAAATTCGCCTATTCCGGAGTTTTTCAAGACCTCTCTCGCGTCGCTCTTACGCGTGTTGACGCTCAGGTTTGCGCCTGTTTTTCGGGCGATTGCGAGTCGATCGTCGTGGTGGCCTATTACGGCGATGTACTTAGCTTTCATGAGTTTCAAGGCATTGACCATAGCCAGTCCCACCGGCCCGCAACCCGCTACCGCGACGCGCGCGCCCGGTCGCACATCGAGTCGTTCGAGCGCACTGTACACCTCCTTGAGCGTAATAATCATCACGGCCTTTCTCGGGTCTATTGACTCAGGAATCGCCTGCATTGTGCAAAGACCATCATCGCAATACAGGCCGTCCTCGACCATGGCGTTATAGTCCACCACCTGCGTATACTCGCTAAATCCGCCCCAAAGACTGAAATAACGGCTGGAATTCTTCAAATT
>JAUNBY010000540.1 GCA_030526935.1 Clostridia bacterium | reverse complement strand
CCTGAAGGGAACGGCTTAGGCGATTCGGTAAAGCCTAAGCCGCTCATAATATCACATCGCGTGTTTGACGCGGTCGTGCTCTTCGGCGCGTTTGCCGTTGTTGAAACGGTCGAGCGTCCCGACCAGATAGCCAGTTATACGGCGAATGCGGTGAAACGGCGTCTTACCGAAGTCCTGCCGAAGCAGCACCTCATCCCCGTCAACTGTGATGTCTATGCTTTCAGGCTCCCTGCCATATTTATCGGTTGAGTAGGCGATATAAGCGTTTATCTCATCCTGCCCAAGCTCACCGTTGATCACATGTACTTTGCATGCCATAATAAGACCTCCCATAACCCGTTATATTGTATTGCGCACTTACGTATTATACCACATATTGTGCCGCATGAACTAGAAAGAGCAGTCAAAGATTCGGCAAAGAATTGAGGGATTTGAGCGAGGAACCTTGGTATTATATGCGCGCGCCAGGGAAAAGAGCGACGCTGAAACGGAGGACATGAACATGAAAACGAAACAAGACCTGATTCGCAAAGCCAAGAAGGACTGGAACGAGACCTGGGACGAGGGCATGATCGACTACGACGCGCAGAGCAATCTCTACACGGTCTACATAGGCCGGACGGATATTTACAAGGCGTTTTTCGACGCCGACACGCTTCAGTGCGTCGGAACAAAATGCTAAGGAGGGACACGACCATGACTGAGAAGCAGATGAAGCAAATCGAGGAGCAACTTCCAAAGGGTGAGACGTTCAACCGGACTTACCGCGCTATGGAGGGCGACATCAGGGTAATCACCCGCAACGCGGACGGATACGAAACCCGATACACGGTTGTTTTCGACGAGAACGGAGACGTCACGCTGAAACAGTTTTGAGGAAGCGGAACATGAGCGGATATTACCAGACGGGTTGAGCCTTGGCTCAACCCTTTTAATTTACCGCCGCAGCCGTGTGCCTTCACGTCCTTATACACCGCCGCAGTCTTTTATATCATCGTAGTCATTTTACATCACTACGATCTTTTTTCCCCTAACTACGATCTTTTTCCCCTAATTATCACAAACAGGAGGGACGCCATATGCAGGTAAAACACGACCAAAAGCTCCTCATAGCCACGGGCAGGAGCCGAATGGAAACAAACTGGCGCAACCAAGAACTGATGTGGTCAGAACTTCTCGACAAGCTCTCGCAACCCACGCGCACCCGCGAGACGGTAGCGGAGTACGCCGCCTTTTCCAAGGCCGACCGCGACAGGGCGAAGGATATAGGCGGCTTTGTCGGAGGTTATCTCAAGAACGGCAAGCGCAACAACGCCTCTGTCGTCAACCGCTGCCTTGTATGCCTCGACGCCGATAATGCCGATCAGGGACTTTTCGACGATCTGGATACGCTGTTCATCAACGCCTACGCACTCTATTCCACCCACAGCCATACGCCCGAGCGCCCTCGCGTCAGGCTGGTGATCCCGCTGTCTCGCGCGGTGACGCCCGACGAGTACGCCGCGATTTCCCGCCGTATCGCCGATGATCTGACGCTCAAGCGCTTCGATCCCACCACATTTGAACCCGCGCGACTCATGTACTGGCCGAGCTGCCCCGAAGACGGGGAGTATCTGTTTCAATACGCAAACGAACCCTTCCTCGACCCGGATACGGTGCTCGCCACTTACGCCGATTGGCGCGACCCGTCGCTCTGGCCTACGACGCTGCCGTTGGAGACGCAGATGCGCAAAACCGCCTCCAAGCAAACCGACCCCTTGACTAAGAGCGGCATCATCGGCGCGTACTGCCGCGCGCACAGCATCGAGGACGTGATAGAACACGAACTGGCTGACAAGTACACGCC
>JAUNBY010000539.1 GCA_030526935.1 Clostridia bacterium | reverse complement strand
GGAGAATGAATATGAAGATAATGATTGCGTCGGACATTCACGGCTCCGAGAAAAGCTGCCGGGAGATGATAGCGCATTTTGACCGGGAGAAGGCGCAAAAGCTCGTGTTGCTCGGCGATTTGCTCTATCACGGCCCGCGCAACGATCTGCCCGAGGGATATAATCCCAAAGCCGTAATCGCCATGTTGAATGAAATAAGGGACAGACTCATCTGCGTAAAGGGAAATTGCGATTGCGAGGTCGACCAGATGGTATTGAACTTTCCCATACTGGCCGAATGCGCGATATTGCTGCTCGACGGAATCTACGTCTTCGCGACCCACGGCCATCATGCGAGCGAGGACGCGCCGCCCGCCGGGATGTGCGGCGGAGTGCTGCTGTGCGGGCATACTCACATGCCCAAATGCGCCATTCACGATGATTTCGTATACATGAATCCCGGAAGCGTGACTATAAGAAAGCCCGATTGTTTCCTCAGCTTCATGACGTTCGAGAAAGGCGTATTTACGTGGAAAAAGCTCGCGGACGGCGAGGCGTTTTTAAGGCGCGACATGAACTGAATTACAACGGGGCTGCCTCATCGAGCGGCAGCCCCGTTGTAAATAAATAAATTGACTTATCCTTCCGCAATCGTCCCTACCATGATATCGAGGCGCGCGCCATAGCCCTCCGTAGCCTCCTCGGGGAACACCGCGGTGACGGAGTAGGCTTGCGAAACGCCCTTAAGCAGGTACAGGCGGACGACGACTCCGTCGCTGACGCCCTCGCAAACCGCGAATGACATGCCGCCGTCCAATTCGCCCGTTTCAATTTCGCCCATATCCCATCCGCCCGCGCGGTGGTCGGCCACGGCTTCATGGAACAGCTCGTCTATCTCGTCAGCGGCCGCTTCGACAGGCACGACGGTAAGAGATACCGGCATCAGAGCGTCGGGGTCGATGGGAGCGAATTCGTCATAACCATCGTCATCGGAACTGGTCCGTTCCATGAGGTCGGGGTCATACCAGATCTGGTAACCGTAGGGGCTGTAGTAGCGCACCTCGGCAATCTCCTCCTCGTCGCCCTCCCTCATTATCGAGCGGATGCGATAATCGGGGCTGCTCTCGGACAAAATGGCCTCCGATACGCTGTAAGCGTAAGTTCCTCCGGTCACGGCGTCGGCGTAGGGATTGGGTTCAAGGCTGGCTGTCATAGTATACAGTTCGACCTCGTCGAAGCTGCTCATCACCACTTCGACCTCCACCGTGCCGTCCTCGAGGAAACTATATCCCGAAATTCGGGTTTCGATGTCGCCCTTGTCGCCAAGCCCGACAAAATAGGCGTCCCACGCCTCGTCGTAGCGCACCAGGCCGTCCTGTTCGACGGGCAGCAGGTCGGTGTAGTTCGCAAACGCGGCCGCGGCGTATTCCTGCATCAGTCTGCGCGGCACGCGCAATTCCGGATCCACAACTTCGCTCAGCGGGTTGTCGATATCCCAGTTCACCGCTATCATGGCGAGGGTCGTCCAGAAATACTCGCTGTTGTCAGGCGAATAGGCCCTGTTGCATTCGATCATGGCGTACATAACCGAATCCAGCACCGGAAGCATGGCCTCGACGTCGGAGTCCCGCGTCTCATTGGCGGCCGCCAGGGGCACGCCCATCGTCAGCATAGACAGAACCATCAGTACAGCAATAATTCGTTTCATTTCTTCCTCCTTCAAGTAAATTCAATAAGATATAAACGCCTTGTCATTCGCAAAGCCCTCCGCGCCCGTAAGCGGCGGCGGCTCTTGCGCAGTATCTTCCCGCCAGGCGCGTCAACCGTCGCAATGCCCGCAAACGGCGGATTACCTGAAAGTGGATACAT